>NZ_CDRNDK010000358.1:0-6616 GCF_977012225.1 Planomonospora algeriensis
GCCCGGGGGAGTCCTGCCACGCCGGGAGCGTCGCCGGAGACGTCCTCGAAGAGGATCGGCGGCGGGGCCTCGCCGGGCGCCGCCCACACCTGCCCGTCCCGCTCGGCCAGCACGGAGGCGAGGACGGGGTGGCGGCGGACCACCGCCGCGCAGGCGTCGAGCATCGCGTCCGCGTCCAGCGGGCCGTCGAAGCGGACCGCCAGCGGCATGCGGTAGACGGCGCCGCCCGCGCCCGCCCGCTCGGTGACCCACATTCCGTGCTGGGCGAGGGACGCCCGGTGCGACTCGTCTACCAGCGGTACCGACATCTCACGTGCCTTCCGTACGACCCGTCGCGGTGGCGCCGAAGAGCCCCCGCAACTCCCTTTTGATGACTTTTCCTGACTGGTTCTTGGGCAGGACGTCCACGACGAGCACCCGTTCGGGCAGCTCGTGGCCGGCCAGCCGCTCCATCAGGAAGGCGCGCAGGTCCGTGACGGACACCTCCCCGCCGGAGCGGGGCACGACGGCCGCGGCGATCGCGGTGCCCAGCACCGGGTGCGGGACGCCGACCACCGCGGCCTCCGCGATCTGCGGATGCTCGTACAGCGCGGCCTCCACCTGCAGCGTGGAGACCTTGAACGCCCCGGACTTGACCACGTCGCCCTCCCGGTCGACGAGGTGGAGGTAGCCGTCGGCGTCCAGGTAGCCCAGGTCGCCCATCCGCACCCAGCCGCCGCGGAACGCCTCGGCGCTCGCCTGCTCGTCGCGGTAGTAGGAGCGGGGCGCGGGCGAGCGCATCCAGACCTCGCCGGTCTCCCCCGGCGGGAGCGGCTCGCCGTCCGATCCGGCGACGCGCAGCGCGCCGCCGGACGCCGGCGCCCGAGCGCGCCCGGCCGGGCCGGATCGAAGATCATGATGGTCTGGGCGGGGGCCGCCTCGGTCGAGGTGTAGTAGTTCGTCACCGTCGCGTTGGGGAAGGCGGCGGTGAGCCGTACCGACACCGAGGGGGGAAGGGCCGAGGCGGCCGAGCCCAGCAGCACCACGCTGGAGAAGTCGTGGCGCTCGTGCAGCCCGGCGTTGAGCAGTTCGATCGCCATGGTCGGGACGAGGAACACCGTGCCGACGCCGTACGACTCGATCAGCCGGGCGAACCGGCCGGGCGTGAAGCGGGCCGGCGTCAGCATCGCCGGGCGGGCGTCCAGCGCGTTGAGCAGCATCGTCTGCCCGGCGTTGGTGCCGATCGGGAAGGCGTGCAGCAGGTGGCGCGAGTGCCCGAACCGGCGGCGGTTCGGGCGGGTCTCGCAGCCGAAGGCCAGGTTGGCGTGGGAGGCGCCGACGCCCTTGGGCGTGCCGGTGGTCCCGGAGGTGTAGAGGATCTGGGCCAGATCCTCCGGGCGGCCCGCACCCCGACCGGCCCGCTCCCCGCGTCCTCCAGCTCCGCGGGGGCGGCCGTCCAGCGGTCGCCGTCGGGGGCCTTCAGGTCCCGGCCGCACAGGACGGCGGAGGCCTCGCAGTGGTCGAGCATGTACCGCAGCTCGGCGGGGGCGAGCCGGTCCGAGAGCGGCACGGCGACCGCCCCGGCCAGCTGGACCGCGCAGTAGGCCACGGCGAAGTCGACCCAGTCACGGCTGCCGAACAGCAGTGCGACCCGGTCGCCCGGCCGCACGCCGCAGCCCAGGAGTCCGTGCGCGATGGCGTGGGAGCGCCGCTCCCATTCGCCGAAGGTCAGCGTCCCCTCGCCCTCGACGACGATCGCGGTCCGCTCCGGCTCCTGCCCGGCGCGCAGCGCCAGCATCTCCGGCACCGTCCGCGGGGCCGGAATCCGCGCCGACGCCGTCCGCCGGGCCGGCGGGGTCTCCGCGGCGGACGGGGTCTGCGGGGTCATGGCAGGTTCTCCGCCACGTGGCCGGCCAGCAGCGGGAAGCTGTCGAGGTGGGCGCCGCCGCCGAGGTCGAGGACGACGCCGAACTCGTCCTCGACCGCGTCGACCAGCCGGAGCAGTTCCAGCGAGGCCAGCCCGAGGGCGGCCAGGGAACCCTCCGAGCGCAGCACCTCCCCGGCGGGCAGCCGCCCGCCGGAGGCGGCCTCGACCATCTCGGCGAGCCGGGACGCCACCTGCCCGGTCATCCGTGCGCCCGCCGGACGCTGAGCGGGCGCATGTCCGTCCAGACCTCCTCGATGCGGGCGAGGCACTCCTCCCGCTCCCCCGCGAACCCCTCGGCCCGCCAGCCCTCGGGCAGCTCCCGGTCCGCGGGCCAGACCGAGTACTGCTCCTCCTCGTTGAGCACCACCAGGAAACTCATGCCGGGACCTCCTCCTTGTCCTCGTCCGTGTCCTTCACTTCGTCCGCGTCCTTCACCGTGCCGTCCGCGTTCTTCCGCGTGCCGTGCGTTTCCGCGTCCTTCGCCGTGCCGTCCGCGTTCTTCCGCGTGCCGTCCGCGCGCCTCTCCGTCCGCAGGCGGTCGCGCAGCGCCTCGGCGCCGACCAGGTCGTCCGGGACCGCGTCGGGGACCTCGGCGTCGAACCGCGCCAGCGCCCGCACCCGCATGGACACCAGCGCGATGGCCGCGATGGCCAGGCCGAAGCAGACGTACATGAAGCCGATGCCGCGGCCCTGCCCGACGCCGATCACCGCGCCCACGGTGCCCGCGAGCGGGCCGTCCGGCGCCAGCAGCGGCTCGAATACCTCCGAGCCGTACGGCGCGACCAGGCCGAAGCCGATCGGCAGCGTGGACCAGGCGACCAGGGTGTTGAGCGCGATGACCCGGCCGTGGAAGCGCTGCGGCACCTTGACCTGGATGATCGTGGCGTAGACGCCGTTGAGCAGGGTCAGGCAGAACGACATCCCGAACGCGCCCACCGCGATGGCGACCAGGTCCTGCCGCACGCCGGTGAGCAGGCAGAAGACCGAGAGCGCGAGCGTGGCCAGCAGCACCCCGTGGAGCCTGCGCCGGCGCGGCCCGCCCCAGACCGTCATCAGCAGCCCGCCGAGCAGGACGCCCAGCCCGCCCCCGAACGACACCCGGCCGACGTCGTCGAGCGTCGCGAACGAGAGCACCAGCGGGGAGATCATCAGGAAGAGCGGCGACAGGAAGACGTTGAGAAACGCGAAGAACAGCAGCATGCTCCGGAAGCCGGGGTTGCCCCAGGAGTAGCGGACGCCGTTCATCATCTCGGCGACCACGCCCTCGCGGCGCCGCCACGGCATCGCGGCGGGGAACCTGACGAAGAGCAGGATCAGCGTGGCGACCGCGTAGCTCGCCACGTCGATGATGAGGATGCCCTCCAGCCCGATGGTGGCCATCAGCCCGGTCGCGACCAGCGGCACGATCAGCTGGGCGGTGCCGTTGGCCGTCTGCACGACGCCGTTGGCGTGGCCCAGGAACCGTTTGGGCACCAGCTGCGGGATGGCCGAGCCGTAGGCGAAGCGCTGGAAGGTGAGCGCGATCGACAGGCACACCAGCAGCGGGTAGATGTGCCAGATCTCCAGGTTGCCGGTCCAGAGCAGGACGCCCAGCGCGAGCTGCGTCCCGCCCGCGGCGACGTCACCGCAGAGCATGACCGGCGCCGGTCGTAGCGGTCGACGATCGCCCCGGCCAGCGGCGCCACCAGCATGCCGGGCACCAGGCCCAGCACCGCGAAGAGCGCGAACCGCGCCAGCGACCCGGTGGTGGTGTAGATCCAGAGCGGGATCGCGAACTCGGTCAGCGCCGATCCGGTGATCGAGACGAGCTGCCCCGTCGAAACGAGCAGGAAGCGCCGCATGCCGATGTCCGTCGCGCCGGGCGCCCTCCCCGCGGCCCGCGCCGGGCGCCCGCCCGGGTCCGGCCTCCGTTTCCGGACCTTCCCGTCCGGCGGGCCCGACCCGTCCGGTCCGCCTGCTCCGTCCGGCCCGGCCGGGCTCTCCGCGACCCCGTCCGCGATCCCGGCTCCGTCCCCGGCCGCGTCGCCGTCCTCCTCCCCGGCGCGGGTGACCGCCTGGAGCCACCAGGTGGACTCCTCCGTCCGCTCCAGCGCGGCCGTCCCGCCCGAGGCGATGGCCCGGTGGGTCCCGGTCAGGATGTCGGCGAGCTCGTCCGCGCGGTACTTGACGAAGAAGTGCCCGGCCTCGTCGAGGACGACGCAGGCGACCGTGTCGGAGAGCCGGAGCCATTCGAGGTAGCGCTCCTGGTAGAACTCCACCGCCGGGTCCCGCTCCCCCGCCACCGCGATGACCGGCGCCCGCAGCCGGCCGGTCTGCTCCTCGAACAGCCGGGTGAAGTACCGCTCGGCCGTACGGGTGCCCTCGCGGCGGTTGCGGATGATCAGCTTGAGCTGGTCGCGCTCGAACTCCTCGACGTCGAGCCCGGCGGCGGCCAGGGCGTTGATCCGCCCCTGGTCGCTGGTGAGCCGGTCCATGAGGTGGCCGAGCCGGCCCAGGCCGCGTCCGGGGCGGGCGAACGGGAACACCCCGCCCAGATAGACCGCCTCGATCTCCCGCCCGGCGGCCTCCAGCAGCCGGGCGGTCTCCGCCACCAGCATCACGCCGAGACCGCAGTGCCCGTACAGGACCAGTGGCCCGGTGATCCCGGCGAGGATCTCCTCGGCGCATCCGCGCGCGACCTCCTCGACCGGCCGGGACTCCTCGCCCAGCTCATGGCCGGGCACCGCCACCGAGTACAGCGCCCAGTCGGCCGGCAGCGCGTCGGCCAGCGGCTGGTAGACGGCCGCGCTGCCGCCGCCGAACGGCACGCAGACCAGGGTCGCGGCGGCCGTGCGGGCCGGGGTGAGCCGGTGCAGCAGCCGGGCCGGGCCGCCGGACCCGCTCTCCAGCAGGCGGGCCAGGTCCCGGACCGTGCGGTGCTTGAACAGCTCCAGCACGGTCACGGTCCGTTCGGGGACCTCCTTGCGCAGCCGGGCGATGACCCGCATGGCCAGCAGCGAGTGGCCGCCCAGGTCGAAGAAGTCGTCCAGCGCGCCGACCCGGTCGATCTCGAGGACCTCGGCCCAGATGCGGGCCACGGTCTCCTCCGCCCCGGCCGCGGGCGGGACGAACTCGGCCGGTCCCCCGCCGTCCCCGCCGCCGAAGGCCTCCGGCTCGGGCAGCCTGGACCGGTCGACCTTCCCGTGCGACTTCAGCGGCAGCTCGTCGAGCCAGACCTGGCGGGCCGGGACCATGTAGTCCGGGACCCGCTCGGCCAGCCAGGACCGCAGCTCGGCCGGGTCCGGCCGGTCCGCTCCGGCGGGGGCGACGAGGTAGGCGACCAGGCGCTCGCCGCGCAGCTCCGCGACCGCGTGCGCCACACCGGGGTGCTCGGCCAGCACGGCCTCCACCTCCGACAGCTCTACCCGGTAGCCGCGGATCTTCACCTGCAGGTCGCGGCGGCCGAGGAACTCCAGGTCCCCGGTCGGCAGCCAGCGGCCGAGGTCGCCGGTCCGGTACATCCTGGCTCCGGGCCCGCCTTCCGGGTCGGGCAGGAAGCGGTCCGCGGTGAGCCCGGGGCGTCCCAGGTAGCCGCGGGCCAGGCGGTCGCCGCCGAGGTGGATCTCGCCGGGGACGCCGACCGGCACCGGCCGCAGGGCGTCGTCGAGCACGTGGACGCGGGCGCCGGGCAGCGGGGTCCCGATCGGCAGAGCCGTCCCAGAACCCGCGGCGGTCCCCCCGGAAGCCGGGCCCGCCCCCACGGCGTGCCCGGTGTCCCGCGGACCGCTCCGGGAACCGGCCTCCGGAGCGGTCCGCGCGGCCACCGCGGGCGGCTCCACCTCGTAGGTGGTGACGCCGACCGTGGCCTCGGTGGGGCCGTAGTGGTTGACCACCCGGCACCGGCCGGCCGCGGCCAGCTCGGTGGCCCAGCCCTGCGGGGCGGCCTCGCCGCCGAGGATCAGCAGCTCGCTCGGGAGCAGTTCGGCGGGGGTCGCGTCGGTGAGCAGCGCCGCCAGGTGGGACGGGGTGATCTTGAGGTGGCCGACGCGGTGCTCCCGCAGGTAGGCGGCCAGCTCGCGCCCCGCCGTACGGGGCGGGACGAGGTGGAGCGTGCCGCCGGTCATCAGGCACAGGTAGAAGACGGTCACGCCGAAGTCGAAGGCCAGCGACTGCAGGAGCGCGTAGGAGCCGCCCGGCTCCACCGCCAGCCGTTCGCGCACGCCCGCCAGGTAGGTCATGACCTCCCGGTGCTGTACGGCCACGCCCTTGGGCCGCCCGGTGGTGCCGGAGGTGTAGATGACGTAGGCCAGGTCGCCCGGGACGGCCCCGCCGTCCGCCGGCTCGTCGCCCACGGGTCCGGTCTCCCCTGCCGCGGGTTCACCGTCCCCGTGGTCCTCCTCCGTCTCCGCCACCCACACCGCCGCCAGGTCGTCCGGCACCCGGTCGCGGAGCTCGGGGCAGGTGACCACCGCCGCGGCGCCGGCGTCGGAGAGCACGAACGCGAGCCGTTCCGCCGGGTGGTCGGGGTCCAGCGGGAGGTAGGCGGCGCCGGCCTTGAGCACGCCGAGCACCGCGACGGCCAGGTCCGCCGACTGCTCCAGGCAGATCGCGACGCGGTCGCCCACGGCCACCCCTCGCCGCCGCAGCCGGCGCGCGAGCAGTCCGGCGCGCCGCTCCAGCTCCGCGTAGGTCAGTGAGACCCCGTCGCCGGCGCCCCCGGTTCCCGCCGCG
>NZ_CDRNDK010000359.1:0-6610 GCF_977012225.1 Planomonospora algeriensis
TCCCGGCCGCGCCGGACCGCCCGCCGTACACCGGCGTCCGGCACCGCACCGGCCCGGACCGCCCGCCGCCTCCTGCGCCGCCCCAGCAACCACCACGCCCCCAGCACGGCCAGCCCCAGCGGAGTACGCGACAGCCACCGCGCGGCCACCGTCTTCACCAGTCTCCTCATCACCGCCCCCTGCCCGGACCGGCCGCCTGTATGCCCACCCGCCGAAACACCCCCGACCGGCTACCGCCGCGACGGCGACCGGGATTGAATGGGCCCGTGCAAAGCTGATCGGCACCGAGAAAGCGAGACCACGCCCCCATGACCGACACGCTCTCCATCGTCCTGCTCACCGCCCTGTTCGCCGCCCTGGTCATCGGCCTGATCCTGCTGGCCGTACGGCTGGCCCAGCGGCCCCGCAACGCCCTGCTCGGCAGCACCCTCAGCCCCGAACTGGTCGAACAGGTCCGCGAACTCAAAACCACCGGCCAGTTCGACCAGGCGGTCTTCATGGTGCGCGGCGAGACCGGGATGAGCCACCGCGCGGCCAGCCGCTTCGTCAAGAAGATCCACTGACCGCGCCCACGCCGCGAACCCCGCAGCGCCCACCGGCGACCGGCCACCCCCGGCACCATAGGATGGACACGGTCCCTGCTCCGCCGGGCCACCCCGGCACCCCCGCCGACACCACAGCGCAGATCACGAGGCCGCTTCCGATGACAGCAGGCGCCGTAGTCCGCCAGGTCCGCGACGTGGAACCAGGCGACCACCTGTGCCTGCCCTTCTCCGACGACGCCGAACAACGCGAAGTGGCCGCCGCCTTCATCACCGGCGGCCTGGCCCGAGGCGAGCGCGTCCTCTACTTCACCGACCGCCGCAGTCCCCAGACCGTGCACTCCTGGCTGCCCGCCGACGACCTCGCCGCAGCCCTGTGCAGCGGGCAGCTGAGCGTGCGCACCGCCGAAGACAGCTACCTCGCCGCCGGCCGCTTCGACGCCGACGCCATGGTCACCGCCCTCAAAGAGGAGACCGAACGCAGCCTGCGCGACGGCTACACCGGCCTGCGCGTGAGCGGCGAGATGAGCTGGGCCCTGCGCGACGTGCCCGGAGCCGGAGAACTCGAAGAATACGAACGCGAAGTCGCCGCCGTCTTCGCCACCGGCCTGGCCACAGCCGTCTGTCACTACGACACCCGCCTGTTCGGCCCCGCCCGCACCCGCGCCCTCACCCGCTGCCACCCCGCCCTCGTGGGAATGAACGCCCTCTACCACGACGGCCTCGTCCGCATCCTCCCCGCCTACCAGGCGGGCCACCGGACCCTGCGCGTGACGGGCACCATCGACCAGGGCAACGCCCACGGGCTCGCGGCCGCACTGCAGACCGCCGCCGGCTGGGACGGCGACATCCACGTGGACCTCAGCGAACTGGAGTTCATCGACGTCGCCGGCCTGCGCACCCTGACCCGCGCCGCCGGCCGCCTCGACCCCGCCCGCAGGCTCCGCCTCCTGCACCTGGCCCCCATGCTCCGCGACATCATGCACCTGGTCGGCTGGGACCGCGAACCACGACTGGTCCTGACCCCGCGGGCGGCCCGCCCATGACCGCCGGCCGGCCCGCCCGCCTCGACCACCACGCGCTCATCTACGACTCCGACCAGGCCTTCCTGGACACCACCACCGGCTTCTGCCTCGACGGCCTGGAAAACGACGACGCCGTCCTGGCCGTCACCACCCCGGCCAACATCGCGCTGCTGCGCGACAGCCTCGGCGCCGCCGCCCGCCACATCGAATTCACCGAAGCCGCCACCTGGTACGACACCCCCGGACGCGCCCTGGCCGCCTACCACCGCTACGTCGACCGCCACTGCGCCTCCCACCGGCGGATCCGCATCATCGGCGAACCGGTCTGGCACGGCCGCGACCCCGCGCAGACCCTCGAATGGACCCGCTACGAGTCGGTCATCAACCTGGCCTTCGCCGGCTCACCGGCCTGGATCGTCTGCCCCTACGACACCAGGACCCTGCCCGCCGCGATCACCGAGGACGCCCGGCGCACCCACCCCCACCTGGCCGCCGGCCCCCACACGCGCCCCAGCCCCCTCTACACCGACCCCGAGACCTTCGAAGACACCCGCAACCACCGGCTCACCGACCACGGACACGGCGCCAGCATGCACTTCGACAGCGACCTGAGCAAGGTCCGCACCTTCGTGACCGCCCAGGCGGCGACCCTCGGCATGTCGCACGACGACACCGAGATCCTCGTCTTCGCCGTCAACGAGGTCGCCACCAACGCCGTCCAGCACGGCGGCGGGACAGGCGAGATACGACTCCACCGCCACGAGAACGAGATTATCTGCGACATCGGCGACCCCGGCGACCCCGGCGGCCACCCGGCCCGCAACTTCGCCGGCTACCTGCCCTCCACCGACCCCCGCCACGGCCGAGGCCTGTGGGTCGTACGCCAGCTGTGCGACCTCGTGGAGATCCACACCCGCCGGTCCGGCACCATGGTCCGCCTCCGCCTCACCCTCACCCCGGCCCCCCAGAACTGAAACCCCGCCCCACTTCCCGAACCAGGACCCACCGCCCCGCGACCGACCGCCCGGCATACCAGAACGCGAGCGGGGAAGGCTCCCCAGACGGACAGTAGACCGCACCCGTTCCGGCCCGCCCCGCAGGCCGGGGGAGACCCGCCGCATGACCCGACCGCCACCCGCCGCACCCGGCCCGCCCGCACCCGCCGTCCACCGATCCGCCCGGCACCACCCGTCGGCCTCCCGGAAGTAAGGACAACGGCCATGCCGGACACCGGCCGGGAAAAAGCACTGGTGGAACTCCTCGACAGCACCGCCGACGCGGTGCGGACGGCCGACGAACTCGAACCCGCGGCCCGGGCGACACTCGAGGCCGTCTGCAAACTGGCCGGCTGGCCCCTGGGCCACCTGTGCGTCCCCGCCGAATCCGGAGACGGATTCGTCTCCTCCGGCATCTGGGCCGGCGCCGTCGAAGACTTCACCGTCCTGCGCGAGGTGACCGCCCGCACCACCTTCACCGGCGGCGCCGGCATCATCGGCACCGTCGCCGCCACCGGCGAACCCGTCTGGTCGCACGACGTCAACCGCGACCCCAACTTCGTGCGGGGCCACCGGCGGACCGACCTCGGCGTGGGAGCCGCGTTCGCCTTCCCCGTCATCGCCGCCGACGGCGTCGTGGCCGTACTGGAGTTCTTCTCCACCCACACCCTCCCGCCCGACAGGCCGCTGATGCGGGTCATGGCCAACCTCGGGCACCAGCTCGGCCGCATCGTCGACCGGCGGCGGGCCAAGGAGGCGCTGGAAGCCAGCCGGGCCCGCACCGAGCAGATGATCGAAACCTCGGTCGAGGCGTTCATCGCCATGGACTCCGCGGGCCGCATCATCGGCTGGAACGCCGCAGCCGAACACATGTTCGGCATATCGAGCGGCGAAGCCCTCGGACGCATACTCGCCGACACGATCATCCCGCCCCGCTACCGCAACGCCCACCGCGACGGACTGACCCGCTTCCTGGCCACCGGACGCCCCAAAGTCCTCAACCGGCGCTTCGAGATCACCGCCCAGCGCCCCGACGGCACCGAATTCCCCATCGAACTCGCCATCTGGCCCATCCGCGACAAAGACCAGTGGCTCTTCAACGCCTTCCTGCACGACATCACCGACCGCCGCCGCGCCGAAGAGGCCCTGCGCACCGCCTACAAGCAGGAACAGGCCACCGTCACCCGCCTGAAGGAACTCGACCAGGCGAAGAACGACTTCATCGCCACCGTCTCCCACGAACTGCGCACCCCGCTGACCGCCATCAGCGGCTACCTGGAGATCCTCCTCGAAGGAGACGCCGGACCGGTGCCCGCCCCCCAGCGGCGCATGCTCGACGCGATGGCCGGCGGCGCCGCCCGCCTGCACCACCTGGTCGAAGAACTCCTCACCGCCAACACCATCGACACCGGCAGACTCCTCATCACCCCCCAACCGGTGCACGTCCGCGCCGTCATCGACCAAGCCCTGCAATCCACCACCGAGCTCGCCCGCCGCCACGGCCACACCGTCGACGTCCACCTCGACGACGCCGGGCTCCTCCACGCCGACTGCGGCCACCTGGCAGGCGCACTCCGCGCCCTGCTGTCCAACGCGATCAAGTCGTCACCCCCCCGGCGCGACCGTCACCGTTCACGCCTCCGGCACCGGTGACACCACATCCATCTCCGTCACCGACACCGGCGTCGGCATCCCCGCCGACGAACTGCCCCTGGTCTTCGACCGCTTCTACCGCACCCACCTGGCCGTCGAACAAGCGGTACAGGGCATCGGCCTGGGCCTGACCATCGCCCGGTCCATCGCCGAAGCGCACGGCGGCACCATCACCGCCACCAGCACCCCCGGTGAGGGCTCCACCTTCACCCTCACCCTGCCGACCATGCCCGAAGGGCTCCCACCCCGAACCGGAAGGTCGGGCGGCAGATGAGGCGCTAAGGCCGGTCACGCGCCGAGATCACGCGGTGCGGCGCCCGGCCTGGACGAAGCGCGCTTCCCCCAGGCTCTCCCGGCCGCCGAGCATCCGGACCAGCCTTCCCAACTGCCGCGACGCGCACAGGGCGTACGCCTCGGCCCACCGCACGGGGCTGCCGGGCCGGATGGGCTGCCCGCGCAGCGCTCCCAGGCCGTCCAGATCGGGGACGGTGCCGACGCCCAGCCAGATCTCGTCGAGTTCCTCGGCCAGCCGGGTGGCGATGTGCACCGGAAGGGCCACCAGCTCGTCGACGGCGGTGACGAGCTCCGGAGGGGGTTGCCTGGATTCGGGCCACTGGCGGCGCAGGACGCGCTCCAGCACGCCGCAGTGGCGGCGGCCGTCGCGAGGGATCGGATGGGTGTTGGCGGGGTGCGGGGCGCACCAGGAGGGGGAGACGACCATGGCGATCCCCATTGTCCCGTGCCTTCCCGCCCTGCCGGACCGCGCACGGGACCCGCCTGGACGTTCCCTCGCTTCACCGGCCGGGAGCGGTACGGCGACGCCACTCCGGTCGGCGACATGGCGCGATGGAGCCGGCCGCGCCGCCCGCTTCCGCGCGCGCTCCCCATCGCCCCGGCAGGCACTGTCGGTGGCGTGGTGCAGCATCGGAGCGCCGAGCCGCCGACAGGACGAGGAGACCGCGATGGCGCCGACGAACCAGCAGATCATTGATCATGACTTCCTCAAGGGCATGTACGACGACGGTTACTTCCCCGACCACGTCGTCGATGAGGGCAGGGCGATCCTGCTGAGGCTGTGCGGGCGGATCGAGGCCGAGCGGCCACAGGACCTGGCGGCGCTGTACGCGCTCACGCAGGACGCGACGGAGGAGTTCAACGCGCTGGAGGCGGAGTTCGAGGCCGCCGGCAGCGGGATCGAGACCGTCGCCCGCGAGGTGATCGCCGAGGACTTCTGGTTCGTGGCGTCGGCCTACGGGTTCGCGGAGGCCGACGTGGAGGAGTTGGTCGCCGCCCGGGAGTGGTGACGCGACGGTCGGCGTGCGGGCCGCAGGCCGGCTGCTCCGTGATCCACGAGCTCAGCAGAACGTTGATTCCGTCCGATCGCCGGAACCGTATCGCCCCAGGTCGTGGCCCTGAGCACTACAACCAACCACATCCCCTGGATCTCGGGAGCCGGTGGCGGGGGAGCGGGCCGCGGGGGCGAGTGGGGAGACCGCGGTGCGGGATCGCGTCGGCGGCGCAGGGAACACCACAATCCCATAATGCACCTTTTGTCTGATATATCCACAAGAAGCATTATGGCTACGGTACATATCGGATACATGACTCCTCGTGTCGGTTATCTGTGGCGCGGATACGGACATCAAGGCCGTAGTCACGACATCGACAGACGGGAGTGAGGGATGTTCCCGAGGAGGGCCATCGCCATCCTTGCCGCGGCGGTCGTCGCCGGTGGCGGCCTGGCCGCCCTCGGCGCCTTCACCGTGGTGCCCGTCCACGCCCAAGGCGAACGCACCTGCCTGTACAAGGTGCGCGACGTTCCCCGAGGTTACGTCAAGGTGCGCCGGAAGCCGGGTAAGCGGCCCCATTCCTGGAACGGGAAGTACAAGACCGTCGACGTGCTGGTCTCCGGTGGGGCCACCACCGGCGAATGCCGTCGGTCCCGGGAGCGCTGGCGTGAGGTCGAGGGCGACGGCGGCGTCACGGGCCATGTCCGCAAGCGCTTCGTGGAGAAGGGCCCCCGGATCGCCGCGGAGTCCTCGCCGGCGCCTTCACCCGCCCGCACGGTCCCGCCCGTCCCCGTGCCGGCGCCGACCCCTACGCCGACCCCCGCGCCCACGATCGCGATCACGCTCTTTCCGATTCTTCCCTGAGGGCCGGCGCCGCCGGGCGCGCCGCACCGCGGCAGCGGGAGCCATGCGGGCCGGTTCCCCCTCTTCCCGCAGGCGAAGAACGCCATACCAGACAGAAGCTGAATTCTGTTTGGTATAAAGTGCCCGTCCTCCGAGGCCCCGCACAGGGGCCGGCGGCCGATGCCGTGCGCACACGCCGCTCCGGATTCCAGCCCCGCAGCGACGGCGGCAGGCTCTCCCGCGGCGCCCGGGCGGCGCCTGCG
>NZ_CDRNDK010000360.1:0-6598 GCF_977012225.1 Planomonospora algeriensis
CCGGCCTCGGCCCGGCCTCGGCACTCCGGCGCGCCCGGCGGTGTCTCGTCCGGCCCCGGCCCGGCCGGGCGTGGAGCCCCGCAGGTCCCGGTGCGGGCCGGATGGCTAGCATTGAGGTGATCCCCCTCCGCTCCGGCCAGGGGGACGCGTGTTCGACATCCAGTTCTTCGTCGAGGCGTTCGTCACGATGTTCGTCATCATGGACCCGCCCGGCATCATCCCGCTCTTCCTCGCCTACACCGGCGGCCGCAGTACGGCGGAGCGCAGGCGGATCGCCTGGCAGGCGCCCATCGTCGCGTTCTGCCTCGTGGTGCTGTTCGCGGTCTTCGGGCAGGCGATCCTCGGCTACCTGCACGTCGAGGTGGCGGCCATGCAGATCGCCGGCGGTCTGCTGCTCCTGCTGGTCGCCCTCCAGCTGCTCACCGGTGAGACCGAGCCGCCCGCCAACACGATGAAGTCCAACGTGAACGTCGCGCTCGTCCCCCTGGGCACACCCCTGCTCGCCGGTCCCGGAGCGATCGTCGCGACCATCGTCTTCGCCCAGCAGGCCGAGGCCAAGAGCGGCGGCATCCTGGCGCTCGCCCTGGCCATCGGGGTCGTGCACATCCTGCTCTGGGTGTTCATGCGCTTCTCGCTGGCCATCGTCCGGGTCATCAAGGAGAACGGCATCGAACTGGTCACCCGCATCGCGGGCCTGCTGCTCTCGGCGCTCGCCGTACAGCTGATCATCACCGCCATGCGCACGCTCCTGGGGGTGGGACCGTGACGCGACGCGCGGCGCCGCTGGGCCTGACGGTCGCGGGCTCCGGCGTTTCACGCTCTCGCGGGCCCCGCGTCTCACGCTCCGGGACGTCCGGCGCGGCGGCGGACCCTCCCCTGACAGGGACCTCACTCATCCGCGGCCCGAAGGCCGGGGCCTTCTGCGGACCTCCGGTAAAGTTCTGAAGCGTGACAGCCCGTATCGAGCGAGTGGTGACCGAGGGTGCAGTCGACGTCGACGGCACCGAGCACAAGGTCGAGAACAACACCTGGATCGTGGGTGACGATGACGAGGTCATCGTCATCGACCCCGCGCGCGACGCGGAGAAGATCCTGGAGCAGGTCGGCGAGCGGGAGGTGCTCGCCGTCATCTGCACCCACGGCCTGCCCGACCACGTCGGCGCCGCCATCGAGGTGGCCGCCCGCGACGAGGCGGTGGTCGCCATGCACCCCAAGGACAAGCCGCTGTGGCGCCGGACCTGGCCGGACACGTGGCCGGACATCGAGCTGGAGGACGAGGGCGTGTTCGCCGTCGCCGACGTGGAGCTGGAGGTCATGACGACCCCCGGCGTCACGCTGGGCGGCATCTCGCTCTACTGCGAGGTCCTGGACGCGGTCTTCACCGGCAAGACGCTCCTGGCCGACGGCCCGGGCCGGATCGGCGGTGAGTACCCCGCGCTGGCCGACCAGCTCTCCACGATCGGCGGGCGGCTGTTCACCCTGCGCCACAGCACCCGTGTGCTGCCCGCGCACGGCGAGGAGGCCGTCATCGGCGACCTGGAGCCGCAGTTCGACGCCTGGCTGTCCGGTTCGCTGACCCGCGGCACCGCGGCGGCGGAGGACGAGGGTCCGCTGAGGGACGGAACGCGCGCCGCGGGGATCCGGCTGAACCTCGACGGCGACTAGCCCTCCATGGACCAGCTCCCGCTGGAGGGCGTGCCGCGGCGGCTCTACTCCTGCACGCCGTCGCGGCTGAACGGCTGGCTGGACTGCCCCCGGCGCTATCGGTTCGGCTACCTCGACCGGCCCGTGCCGCAGCGGGGGCCGCGGTGGGCGCACACCAGCGTGGGCGTGAGCGTGCACAACGCCCTGGCCGGCTGGTGGCGGGAGCCGTACGACCGGCGCACCCCGGCGACGGCGGAGATCCTGCTGGCCAGGGGGTGGATCGCTGACGGGTTCCGGGACGCCGAGCAGTCGGCGGCCTGGCTCGACCGGGCGCGGGAGATGGTCTCCCGCTACACCGCGACCCTCGAGCCGGCCGACGAGCCCGTCGGCGTCGAGCGGAAGGTGGCGGCCAAGACCTCCGTGCTCGCGCTGTCCGGGCGCGTCGACCGGCTCGATCGCAGGGGCGGGGAGCTGGTCGTGGTCGACTACAAGACCGGCCGCCGCCCGCCGACCGAGGACGACGCCCGCTCCTCGCTGGCGCTGGCCGTCTACGCGCTGGCCTCCGCCCGCATGCTGCACCGGCCGTGCAGGCGGGTCGAACTCCATCACCTGCCGACCGGCTCGGTCGTGGCCTGGGAGCACACCGAGGAGTCCCTGGCGCGCCACCTGCGCCGGGCGGAGGAGATCGGGACCGAGGCCGCCGAGGCCGACGAGCGCTACGGGACCTGGGCGGAGGCGGCGGGACGGGGCTCACGCGCGGGCAGGGGCAGAGGCGGGGACGGAGACGCGGACCGCACGCCGCCGGAGGTCCCGCCGGAGATCGACGCGGCCTTCCCACCGAGGACCGGCCCGCTCTGCTCCTGGTGCGACTTCCGCCGCCACTGCCCCGAGGGACGGGCGGCGGCGCCGGACAGGCTTCCCTGGGACGGCCTGGCCGACTCCTGAGGAGTCCTCGGGCCCGCACCGGCTCTCCGCGCCTCTCGTCGGGCCTTCCTCCTGGCCCAGCCGGGCAGCGAGTAGTGGCACAGGGCGCCGAACGGGAAGTAGGCCGACTTGCCCGGGACGGTCAGCTCAGCAGCCGGGCCTCGGCGGCGTTCCAGAACCGGACGAGGGCGGCGGCCGTGGTCTCGGGGGCCTCCACGGCGGGGGAGTGCGCCGCGCCGGGGACGACCACGCACTCGGCGTCCAGCCGGTGCGCCATCTCGGCCTGCAGGTGCGGGGGCCAGCCGTCGTCGTGCTCGCCGTACAGGACCAGGGTGGACACGCCGACCTGGGCGAGGTCGCCGCAGCGGTCGGGGGCGGAGAGCACCTGCCGGGTCATGGTGGTCATGCCCACCGGTGAGTTGGAGAACAACCGCTTGCGCAGGAAGGCGACGATCTCGTCGGGCACCCCGGCCGCCAGCGCCTCCGGCTCCATCCGGTTGTGCCACAGGTGCTCCATGCCGAGCTCGGGGATCTCGGTGAGCATGGCGCGGCCGAAACGCTCGCGCGGGCCGACGATCGCGCCCGGACCCGAGCTCATCAGCGTGTAGGAGGCGAACTTGGTGCGGCCGTCGATGACGGCCTCCCGGGTGACCAGCCCGCCGAAGGAGTGGCCGACCAGGTGGAGGGGCTCGCCCTCGCCGACCGCCTGCGCGAGCAGGTCGATGTCGTTGCCGAGCGCCGTGCAGGTGTAGGCGGCGGGGTCCTCCGGGCCGCTCGTCTCGAACTGGCCGCGCATGTCGATCGCGATGACCCGGCGGCCCGACTGGGCGAGCGTCTGGAGGACGGAGATGAAGTCCTCCTTGCTCCCCGTGAGACCGGGGACCAGCAGAGCGGGCCAGCGCTCGGGGACACCGCTGACGGGCAGCGCCTCCAGCGCGGCGAACGTGCCCGCCGCCGTGTCGATGGAGATCGGGCGGACGCCAGGAGGCAGGGTCAGAAAACGCGGCGTACTCACGTGAGACCACGATACCTCTCTGGTCGGGATGGCCTGCCGTCCCCGCGGATGGCCGCGGAGAGGGAAGGGGCGCCGGGCGACGTCCCCGGCGCCCCTTCCCCGCGGTTACGGCTGGTTGCCGCGGCGGGGACCCCGCTGCTGGCCCCGGGCCGCCGGACGGCGGCGGTTCTGGACGCGCTCGGAGGCCGCCGAAGGGGCGATCTCGTCGTCGTCCGTCGCCAGGTCGGGCGACTTGAAGATCACCGCGAACGGGCTCGGCGGAATGATCTTCTCCGGCTCGGGTCGCGGCTGCTGGGGCGCGGGCGCCGGCTCGTCGACGTCCAGAGCGGGGGCGTCGAGGTCCTCGACGGCCACCGGCTCGGCGGGAGCGGTCTCCGGGTTCCGCCCGGTCCTGCGGGTGCGGCCGCGCCGGGGCGCGGACTCACCGTCGTGCGGTGCCACATCTGCCTCCACCTGAGGGAGTTCGACGGCGGGACTCAGGACCTCCGCGACCTCGACCGGCGCCGCGGTCTCCTCGACGGCCGCCGTCTCCGGGACCGCCGTCTCCGAGGCCTCCGCGCCGTTCCGGCCGCCGCGCGTGCGACGGCGCTCGCGCGGGGTGCGGGCGGGACGCTCACGGCGCTCCTCCCGCTCCTCGTCGCGGCCCTTGCGGGGCGTACGCGAACGGGTGCGGCCGGTCTCGCCGAGGTCTTCGACCTCCTCGGCGGCCAGGCCCGCGCGGGAGCGGTTGGCGCGCGGCAGCACACCCTTGGTGCCCTCGGGGATGGCCAGGGCGCTGTAGATGTGCGGCGAGGTCGAGTAGCTCTCGACGGGCTCGGCGAAGTCCAGCGAGAGCGTGTTGTTGATGACCTTCCAGCGGGTGAGGTCCTCCCACTCCACGAAGGTCACCGCCACGCCGGTGCGGCCGGCGCGGCCGGTGCGGCCGATCCGGTGCACGTACGCCTTCTCGTCCTGCGGGCAGTCGTAGTTGACGACGTGGGTGACGTCGTCGACGTCGATGCCGCGCGCCGCGACGTCGGTCGCGACCAGGACGTCGATCTTGCCGTTGCGGAAGGCCCGCAGGGCCTGCTCGCGCTGGCCCTGACCGAGGTCGCCGTGGACGGCGGCGGCGGCGAAGCCGCGCTCCTTGAGGTCCTCCACGACCCGGTCGCAGGCGCGCTTGGTCTCGCAGAAGACCATCGTGAGCCCGCGGCCCTCGCACTGGAGGAGGCGGCCGAGGATCTCGATCTTGTCCATCCGGTGCGTGCGCCAGACGAACTGCGTGGTCTGCGGGGTGGCCTCGGCCTCGGCGTCGTTGGTCTCGGCCCGCACGTGGGTGGGGCGGTTGAGATAGCGACGGGACAGGCCGACGATCTCGCCCGGCAGGGTGGCGGAGAACAGCATCGTCTGCCGCTCGGCCGGGACGAGCTTGATGATCCGCTCGATGTCGGGCAGGAAGCCCAGGTCGAGCATGCGGTCGGCCTCGTCCAGGACGAGCGTGCCGATCTGCGAGAGGTCCAGATGCTTCTGCTTGACCAGGTCGAGCAGGCGGCCGGGGGTGCCGACGATGACGTCGACGCCCTGCTTGAGGGCCTCGATCTGGGGTTCGTAGGCGCGCCCGCCGTACACGGTGAGGATCCGGGAGCCGAGCTTGCCCGCGGCCGTGACCAGGTCCTCGGTGACCTGGACGGCGAGCTCGCGGGTCGGTACGACGATCAGCCCGCGGGGCTTCTTCCGGTTCTTCCTGGGCTTGCCGACACGCTGGAGCATCGCCACGCCGAAGGCGTAGGTCTTGCCGGTGCCGGTGCGCGCCTGGCCGATGATGTCCTGGCCCGCCAGGGCCAGGGGAAGTGCCATCTCCTGGATCGGGAACGGCGTGGTGATGCCCTCGGTGTCGAGGGCGTCAGCGATCTCTGGTGTGACTCCGAGGTCTCGGAACGTCGTCAGCTTGGCCTGCCTAAATCTCCGTTGAAGGCAGTCCCGCCGGGACCACGGGCGAACAACTCCCCGTGCCGGGTCCTCGCGGAAGGGCCAGCCCTCTCAATGTCATCAGCGACCGCTGCGGCGTCACGCCGACTTCCGGGGGGCGTTCAGGATGGATCTCCTGGATTAACACAGTGCGGTCGCACTTTCACAGGGAAGTGTACCCGATACCACAACCGGGAACCGATTTCCCGGTATTCCGCATGAATAAGACCGGTGAGCGCGTGCGGACCGGGACCGGTTCACCGGCGGCCCCGGACGCTCGTAGTCTGCCCTCATGAGTGATTCCCGTCCTGGCGTCGCCGACCTGCTCGGTGTGCTCGCCTACGCCGAGCTGACCGCGTTCCTCCGCCTGGCAGAGGAGGCCGCGCGGCACGCGCCGACGCTCACCGACCGGGCCGCGCTCGGTGATCTCGCGGCGGCCGAGTACGCGCACTTCCGGCTGCTCCGTGACCGGCTCGCCTCGCTCGGCGCCGATCCGGAGGAGGCGATGGCCCCCTTCGTCGAGGCGCTGGACGGCTGGCACGAGCGGACCGCGCCGAACGACTGGCTGGAGGCCCTGGTCAAGGCGTACGTCGGTACGGGGATCGCACTGGACTTCTACCGTGAGGCCGCGGCCCACGTGGACGCCGAGACGAGGTCGCTGGTCGAGGAGGTACTGGCCGACGAGGGCCGCTGCCAGTTCACGGTGGACCGGGTCGGCGCGGCCCTGGAGGCGGACCCGAAACTGGCCGGCCGGCTGGCCCTGTGGTCCAGGCGGATGGTCGGCGAGGCGCTGAGCCAGGCGCGGCGGGTGGCCGAGGCCCGGCCGGAGCTGGCGGTGCTGCTGGTGAGCGCGGACGGGGAGGACGTCACCCGGATGTTCAACCGGCTGACCGAGGCGCACGGCAAGAGGATGGCGGCCCTGGGACTGACTCCGGGGCCGTGAGCCCCGGGGCGGTGCCCCCGGACGCCGCCGCCTCCGGAGGAGGGCCCCGGCGTGGGGGCCTCCCCCGGAGGCGGCGTGGTCGGGCCGGGATCTCCCGCGGGGCGGCGCGGTCAGGGGGCCGCCCC
>NZ_CDRNDK010000361.1:0-6590 GCF_977012225.1 Planomonospora algeriensis
CGCGGCGCAGGCCCGGTTCGAGCAGGACGAACGTGAAGGCGACCGTCAGCCCCGCCGCGGCGCCGCCGGCCAGCAGCATCGCCGGTCTCGGCCGGGACAGCGCCCCGGTGAGCAGGCCGCCCACCAGCAGCAGCCCCGCCGTGAACAGCCCCCCGTAGATCAGCGCCTCCCAGGCCGACGCGCGCTCCACCAGGACGCGGAACGGCACCACGGCGACCTCGCCGCCGGCGCGCAGCCGGAGCTCGTGGGGGCCGGTGCGCTCCACCCGGAGCGGCGTGTACCGGGGCTCCCGCCCCGCGTGCGCCGTACCGGTCACCGTACGGCCGTCGGTGACCGAGCGGAGCTCCAGGGCGACGGGCACGCCGGTGACCGGCTGGTAGGCGACGACGCCGATCCGCAGCTCGCCCGGGACCCGCTCCACCCCCTTGACCACCACGGTGAGCTCGGTGCCGGCGATCGTCTGGGCCACCCGCAGGTCCGCCCCGGCCGCCACCACGTGGGCCTCGGCCGGAGCCGGGCGCGCCAGTACGAGGACGGCGGCCAGGCAGACGATCCACACCGGGAGCAGCCGCGCCGCGCGGACCCGTCTCGGGGACAGGCGCGCCGTGCTGGGCGGGAGCGGGCGCGCCGCACGGGCCCGTGACGGGTCCCGCCGCATCACTTACGGTGTGCTTCGGGCAGGAACAGCGCCCCGAGCGCCAGGCCGATCAACCCGGCCACCGTCGGCGCACCGGTCCACAGCTCGGGTACGGCGGGCAGCCCGCCGCCCGCCGCCGACGCGACCGCGATGAACAGCGACCAGGTGACGAGGGCCGACAGTCCGGCGAACGCCCAGTAGGCGGCCCGCCGCTCCGCCGACGGGCGCAGCCACCGGATCAGCAGGTCGCTCGCGACCCCCGCGGCGACGAAGGAGAGCAGGATCGGCAGGTTCTCGAACGCCGTCTGCGCCCCCGGCATCAGGACGCCCACCAGGTACAGCACGGTCACGCTGCCGAAGGGCAGGTGCCACCTGCGGACCAGCAGCAGCACGGGGGCGAGCAGCACGACGTCGGTGATGACGATCGAGGCCGCCAGGTCGCTCGCGCCTCCGCCGTCCGTGGTGGAGAACGCCTCGACGACGTGGGCCGCGCCGTACTGCATGGCGTTGCCGTACGACACGAACAGCGAGACCAGGGTGGTCGCGAACGCCAGGCCGAGCAGGGCCGGGAGCAGTCGGCCGAGCGAGGGGCGCTCGCCCACGTCGGGGGCGCGCCAGGCGGAGCGCAGCGGCGTGGTGATGATGAGCGACATCGTCGCGATCAGTCCCAGGTGGGAGGGGCTGAACAGGATGTCGATGTCCGTCTCGATGCCGAGGAACGTGTGCCACATCATGTCGGCGAAGCCGAAGGCGGCGAACGCGGGTACCGCGACGAGGCCCGCGAGGTATCCCATCGGCACGGCCGCCAGTCCCTGCCGGCCGGTCCTGGTGCCGCGCCACACCTGCCAGATGATCCAGCCGGAGACCGCGGCGAACCCCGAGTAGAACACCGCGTGCCAGGGGGTGAAGAACGTCTCGAGCTCCGCCAGGTTGCTGTGCGCCCAGGCATCGATCATCAGGCCGACGCCGAACCAGACTCCCAGCAGCGCCGTGACCAGATCCGTCCGGGGGGCCACCCACTCCCGCGGCTCCCCCGAGTCCGCCAACAACCGCCGTACGTCCACACCAACCGCAGCCACCGTCGGGCTCCCTTCCGTCGGATGGGATTCTGCTCCCCCGGGCGGGCCCCGGGGAAGCCGGGCAGCACCCCTCCCGCAGGTGCGGTTAACCGCACCTAGGCGTTCAGGTAGCGGAGCACGGCCAGCACCCGGCGGTGGTCGTGCGGGCCGGCCTCCAGCCCGAGCTTGCCGAAGATGTTCGTGCAGTGCTTCTCCACCGTGCGCTCGGCGATGGCCAGCCGCTCGGCGATGGCCAGGTTCGTCCGGCCCTCCGCCATCAGCCGGAGCACGTCCCGCTCGCGCCCGGTGAGCTGGACCAGCGGGTCGTCGGGCTGCTGGTGCCGGCTCACCAGCTTCTCGACGACCACGGGGTCCAGCGCGGATCCGCCGGAGCCCACCCGGCGGATCGCCGCGGCGAACTCGGCGAGGTCCGACACCCGGTCCTTGAGCAGGTAGCCGACGCCCTCGACGCCGCCGCCGAGCAGCTCGACCGCGTAGCTCACCCGCACGTACTGCGAGAGCACGAGCACGCCGATCTCCGGGTGGCGCCGCCGCAGGGTGAGCGCGGCCCGCAGGCCCTCGTCGGTGTGCGTGGGCGGCAGGCGGATGTCGAGGACGGCGACGTCGGGGCGGTCCTCGCCGACCAGGGCCAGCAGCTTCCCGGCGTCGTCCACGGCCGCCGCCACCTGGAATCCCGCCTCGGTCAGCAGCCGGGCCATGCCCTCCCGGAAGAGGGCGGAGTCCTCACAGATCGCTATCCGCACGGCATCGTCACCCTGAGCACCGTACCGGCGCCCCCGCGGCTGTCGAGCCGGAGCCTGCCGCCGTTGGCCTCGGCCCGGTGGGCGAGGCCCCGGAGCCCGGAGCCGCGCGCCGGATCGGCGCCCCCGCGGCCGTCGTCGCCGACCTCGACCACCAGGCGGTCTCCGCTGCGCGCCAGCCGTACCCACGCGCGGTTCGCCCGCGCGTGCTTCGTCACGTTGGCCAGGGCCTCGTTGACGATGTAGTAGGCCGCGCTCTCGACCGCCGCGGGAAGCGGTTCCACCGTGCCGATCACGCACTCGACGGGGACGGGGGCGACGGCGGCGAGCTCCTTCACCGCTCCCGGCAGCCCGCGCTCGGTGAGCACCGGCGGGTGGATCCCGTGGCTGACGGCGCGCAGGTCGTCGAGCGCGGCCAGCACGGAGGTCTTCGCCTCGCCGATCAGCTCCTCCCTCCTGTCGGGGCGGGTGGTGGCCTCGGCGAGCCCGAGCGTCATCGCCACCGACAGCAGCCGCTGCTGCACGCCGTCGTGCAGGTCGCGCTCGATCCTGCGGCGTTCGGCCTCGCCCCACCGGAGCATCCTGGCCCGCGACGCCGCGAGCTGCCGCAGCCGTGCCTTCAGGTCGGCGGTGAGCCGCTCGTTCTCCAGCGCGAGCGAGGCGGCCGCGCAGGCCGCCTCGACGAGCAGCGGCTGCTCCAGCAGCGCGGCGTCGTGCAGGAGTACGGCGAGCCGCGCTCCGCCCTGGTCCACGCGGGTCATCACCCTGCCGCTCTCCTGCGGCGGGAGTTCGACGGGACGGCCCTCGGCGTCGACGTACCGGTCCTGGTCGGCCGTCCAGTAACCGACGCGCAGCGTGGGATCGTGGAGCACCGCCGCCAGCGCGCTCTCCAGGCCGTCCGGCTGCTTCCTGCCCCTGAGCCGCACCACGAGGTCCGCCACCCGGCCGCGATCGATCCCGCGCCGGACCAGGCTGCCGAGGTAGGCGAGCGGAACCGCGATGAACGCCCCGAACATGGCGTAGACGAACAGCGGCTGCGTTCCCCAGCCCCACCCGGCCGCCACGTGGTCGGCCACGAACGCGACCGTGGCGATCAGGGAGGCGGCCGCCACCGGTGTGACCGCGCGCCGCTGGGCGGCGCTCCCCGCACACCAGCGCACCACGGACAGGCCCACCACCAGGGCGCCCGTGACGACGACCAGCTGCACCCGGACCTCGTCGACGAAGAGCGCGATCGACCCGAGCGGCTCCGGGAGAGCCGCGCAGATCGCCGGGGAGACCCCCGGGAGCACCACCGACTCGGCGTAGGCGACGCCGACCACGATCCTGGGTGGCAGGCCGTCGAGCCGGCCGGTGGGGTAGGCGAGGAACAGGTGGCAGGCCAGGCCCGCCCAGAGCCCGCCGGCGCCTATCCAGATCGCGGCCGGCGGCGGCACCTCGTCGCCGATCAGGAGCTGCTGGGGGATCCACGCGAGGCCGACGGCGACCATGAGCGGGCCGACCCGGTTGCGCGGATGGAGCCGCCAGGCCACGATCCCCGTGCCGAGGAACGACACCCCCACCACGGCCCCCAGCGCCCACAGCGGCCCGCGGCGCGCCTCGGGCAGCGTCACCAGGAGCAGCCAGGCGGCCGCCGCCGAAGCGGTGATCGCGGTGGTGCTGATCCATGGTCGGCCGGTCATCCTCACCCCCGGGGGATTCTACGATCGATCGCCGGATCCGGGCGGTTCCGATAGGCCCCGGAGCGGACCGGGCCCGCACCCCCGGTCCCCTGATCCACGTCGGCGGGGCCGCGGCCGCACGCGATGAAAGCGGACATATACGACTTAAAGTCCCGCGTCGGGGAAGAGACCGTCATGGTCGGTACCACGTCCTCCGGAGCTCCGGGCACGCACAGGGAACATCTGGGGCGCGTCGTCTTCATCACCGCGGCGGCGGCGATAGGCGGCTTCCTCTTCGGCTACGACAGCGCCGTGATCAACGGCGCCGTCACCGGGATCCAGCGCCACTTCGAGGTGGGCGCGGTGGCGACCGGCTTCGTGGTGGCGATCGCGCTGCTCGGCTCGGCGGGCGGCGCCTGGATCGCCGGAGGGCTGGCCGACCGCTGGGGACGCACCCGGACCATGCAGATCGCCGCGATCCTGTTCGCGGTCAGCTCGGTCGGCCAGGCCCTGCCGTTCGGGATCTGGGACCTGGCGTTCTGGCGGGTGCTCGCCGGCGCGGGGATCGGGATGGCGTCGGTGCTCGGCCCCGCCTACATCGCGGAGGTCGCGCCGCCCGCCTACCGGGGCCGGCTGGGCTCCTTCCAGCAGCTCGCCATCGTGCTGGGCATCGCGGTCTCCCAGCTCGTCAACTACGCCATCGCGCAGCTGGGCGGGGGGAACGTCAACAACGAGCTGCTCGGCATCCAGGCCTGGCAGTGGATGCTCGGCGCCTGCCTGGTCCCGGCCCTGCTGTATCTGCTCTTCGCCTCGGCCATCCCCGAGTCGCCGCGGTTCCTCGTCGCGGCGGGCCGCGGCGCGCAGGCGCGCGAGGTGCTGGCGGAGATCGAGGCCGAGGGCGTCGACCTGGACGCCCGCCCGGCTGGCGGAGATCGAGCGGTCGCTGCGCCTGGAGCACCGGCCCCGCCTGCGCGACCTGCGGGGCTCGGCGTTCGGCCTGCTGCCGATCGTCTGGATCGGCATCACGCTCTCGGTACTGCAGCAGTTCGTCGGCATCAACGTGATCTTCTACTATTCGTCGGCGCTGTGGCAGTCGGTCGGCATCGAGCAGAGCGACTCGCTGCTGATCAGCTTCTCCACCTCGATCATCAACATCGTCGGCACGTTCATCGCCATCGCGCTGGTCGACCGGATCGGCCGCAGGCCGTTGCTGATGATCGGCTCGCTGGGCATGGCGATCGCCCTGGCCACGGCCGCGTGGGCGTTCAGCGCGGGCGTGCCGAAGGGCGAGACCGTGACCCTGCCGGAGCTGCAGGGCGCCGTGGCCCTGATCGCCGCGCACGTCTTCGTGCTGTTCTTCGCGCTGTCGTGGGGCGTGGTCGTCTGGGTGCTGCTCGGCGAGATGTTCCCCAACCGGATCAGGGCCGCCGCGCAGTGGGTGGCCAACTGGCTGATCACCGTCTCGTTCCCGTCCCTGGCGGAGCGGAGCCTGGCCGGCGCGTACGTCGGCTACGCGGTCTTCGCCGCACTCTCCCTGGTCTTCGTGCTGGTGAAGGTACGGGAGACCAAGGGGCGCAGGCTGGAGGAGATGGGTTAGGCGGCGACGGGAGCGGTCAGGTATACGGCCATGTCTCCTGTGAACCCGTCGTCCCCCGCGGACCGGCTTTCCACGGACGGGTCTTCCGCGAGCGGGCCTTCCGCGCCGCCCGCGGGCGGCTCTCCCGCGGGCAGGCGTCCCACGGGAGCCGAACTCGACGCGGCGAGGGACCTGACGATCGAGGACGTGCTCGGTCCCTCGCTGGACGTCCTGTTCTGCGGCATCAACCCCGGTCTCTACTCGGCCGCGACCGGTCACCACTTCGCCCGGCCGGGCAACCGCTTCTGGCCGGCGCTGCACCGTTCCGGCCTCACCCCCCGGCTGCTGTCCCCTGCCGAGCAGCACCTGCTCCCGTCCTACGGGCTGGGCATCACCAACGTGGTGGCCCGCGCCACCGCGCAGGCGGCCGAGCTGTCGGCCGAGGAGTTCCGCGAAGGCGGCCTGCGGCTGGCGCGCCTGGTCGCCGAGGTCCGGCCCAGGGTGCTGGCGGTGGCGGGGGTGACCGCCTACCGGACGGCGTTCGGGCGGCCCAAGGCGGCGGTCGGACCGCAGGAGGAGCCGGTCGGCGGCGCCGCGGTCTGGGTGCTGCCCAACCCCAGCGGCCTGAACGCGCACTGGACGCTGGACCGGATCGCGGGGGAGATGCGGCGGCTCAGGGAGTCCCTCGGGCGGCCGCCGCTGTAGGGGCGGCCGCGGTGGTGGACCGGTGCGCCGCCGGGTCAGTGCGCGGATCCGCGGGCGGATCCGCAGGGACGGCCGCCGCGGCGGAGGACGCGGAACAGCGTCAGCGCCAGCCAGGCGGCGAACACGAACTTGAGCGCCCCGAACCCGCCGACGGCCACCCGGCGACCAGCAGCAGGACCAGCAGGGGCGCGG
>NZ_CDRNDK010000362.1:0-6576 GCF_977012225.1 Planomonospora algeriensis
CCCCCGGCGCCGGTCACGGCGCCGTCGCGCGCGCCCGCGCCCGAGGTGCCCCCCGCCTCGAGGTACACCGCTACCTGCTCACGTCACCGGGGTTGACCAGGCCCGACTCGTAGGCCGCGACGACGAGCTGCGCGCGGTCGAACAGCCCCAGGTGCGCCAGGAGCTTGCCCACCGACTCGGCCACGGACGGCTCGGGGACCGACAGGGTCACCGCGATCTGCCGGTTGGTGAGCCCGCGGGCGATCAGCTTCAGCAGGTCCAGCTCGGCGTCGCCGAGGCCGGCGAGCGCGGGCGGGGCCGCGGGGTCGGAGTGCCCGGCGAAGGCCGCGATCAGCCGGGTGGTGACGGCCGGGTCGATCAGCGCGTCCCCGGCCTGCGCGGCGCGCATCGCGGTGATGAGCTGCTCGGGGGCCGAGGTCTTGAGCACGAAGCCGCTCACCCCGGCCCGCAGCGCGGAGTAGAGGTTGTCGTCGGTGCCGAACGTGGTCATCATGATCACCTTGGGCGGGTCCTCGTCGGCGAGGATGCGGCGGGCGGCGGTCAGGCCGTCCAGCCGGGGCATCTGGATGTCCATCAGCACCAGGTCGGGACGGGTCTCGCGGACCAGCGCGATCGCCTGCTCGCCGTTCTCGGCCTCCCCGGCGAGCTCGAAGCCCGGCTCGCTGTCCAGCACCACCCGCAGGCCGGTGCGGACCAGCGCCTGGTCGTCGACCACGACGACGCGGAGGGTCTCCCCCTCCGCCCCCGGGAGCGCCTCCGCCTCCGGCGGGGCCTCCGCGGCCATGACGCGGACGGCCCGGACGGCCGAGGGGGCGGGCGGGTCCAGATGGGGGGCCTGGGCGAGCATGTCCGACTCCAGGCGCTGCAGCGTGGCGCCCAGGTCCAGCCCGAGCTCGTCACGGAGCACGCCCCTGGCCCGCCGGAGCGCGCCGAGGGCGTCCCCCTGCCGGCCGCCGCGGTAGAGGGCCAGGGCGAGCAGCCGCCAGGCCTCCTCCCGGAGCGGGTGGGCCGAGACGTGCGCCTCCAGGTCCGCGACCAGGGCCGCGGAGTGGCCGAGGGCCAGCCCGGCGTCGGCCCGGCGCTCGACCGCGGTCAACCGGAGCTCCTCCAGCCGTCCCGCCTCGGTCACCGCCCACGTCAGATCGGAGAACTCGGCCAGCGCCGGTCCCCGCCAGAGCGCGAGCGCCTCCTCCAGTCGCGCCCAGACCGCGGCCGGGTCGCCGTCGAGCTTGACGGCGTTCTCGAAGCGCCAGGAGTCCACCTGCTCGGCGGCGGCGCGCAGCGCGTACCCCGGCGGAGCCGAGACCAGGACCCCGGCCTCTTTGCGGGGGGCGCGGTCCGGCTCCAGCGCGCGCCGCAGCCGCGACACGTACCCCTGGATGGTGGACAGGGCCTGGGCGGGCGGTTCGCCCGGCCAGAGCTCGTCGATGAGCACGCTCACCGGGACGGCGCGGCCGCCGGCCACGAGCAGCCGGGCAAGCACCGCCATCTGGCGTTGACCGCCGAGGTCGAGCACCACGTCGCCGTGGCGCGCCTGGAACGGTCCGAGGGCACGGAAAGTCAGCATCGCAGTGGTAAGGGTACGACCACCTGGACTATGGCAATACGGCAAAATTCACCATCGTTCGCATCCTGTAAGGAATCGGTTATCCGGCGGGCTCCGTCTCGACGGCCGTGCCCATGGCCAGCGGAAGCACCGCCTCGACCACGGTGCCGCCCTCCGGCGGAGAGGTGATCAGGCAGGTTCCGCCGAGTTCGGAGGCCCTCTCGCGCATCGACGCCAGCCCGACCCCCGAGCGCCGGCCCGCGGGCACGCCCACGCCGTCGTCGCTCACCCGGACGCTCAGCTGCCCGCTCAGTTGCCCGCTCCGCTCCAGCGAGACCCGGATCGTCCGGGCGCGGGCGTGCCGGCGCGCGTTGGTCAGGGCCTCCTGGACGATCCGGTAGGCGGCGACCTCGACCGCGGCCGACAGGTCGGTGAGGTCGCCGTGCACCTCGACCGCCACCTCCGGCCCGGCCATCTCCCCGATGGCGCCGGCCAGGCCGAGGTCGTCCAGGGCCGGCGGGCGCAGGCCGTACACCAGGTGCCTGATGTCGCTGGTCACGCTGTCCATGCCGGAGCGCAGGCCGTCGAGCAGCCGCTCGGCGCTCTCCGGGGAGGTGTGCAGGGAGAGCCGGGCCGCGTTGATCGACATGGCCATGCCGCTGAGCGACTGGCCGAGGCCGTCGTGCAGGTCGCGGCGGAGGCGGCGGCGCTCCTCCTCGCGGGTGGCGATGATCCGCTCCCGCGAACGCCGCAGGGTGTCCACCAGCAGGACCGCGTGGGCGGCGTCCGCGATGTACGGCGTGAGCGCGGAGACGACCCGCTCGTTGTGCGCCGCGGGCAGCCGCCGGACCCCGGGGCGGCCGATGAGCAGGTGGCCGACCGGCTCGCCGTGCCAGGCCAGCCGGACCCGCCGGACCACCTCGCCGAGCTCGCCCGAGACCTCGTCCGCCGGCCCGGCGTGGGGCCCGGCGGTCTTGCCTGCGGTGCCGTCGGCGGCCCTGCCGGGGTTCCTGTCGGCGGGCCGGGGTGAGAAGCGCACGGCCACGCCGGTGACGGAGAGCCCTTCGCGCAGCACCTCCAGGGCGGCCTGCAGCCCCTCGGCCGGGTCGGCCCGCTGCAGCCGGCGCCGCAGCTCCGCGGCCAGCGCCACCGGGTCGCCCTTGCTGCCGTAGAGCAGGCGGTCGGCGCCGCGCTGGAGCACCTTGCGGAGCGGGTGGAAGAAGGCCCCCGCGCAGAGCGCGGCGAGCAGGCCTCCGATCCGGTCCACGTCGGACAGCAGCAGGCTGGAGGCGGTGCCCACCGCCACGTAGACGCCGCCGATGACGCCCACCATGCCGGCGCCGACCAGCGTCCGGGTGATCAGCCCGTCGATGCCGTAGAGCCGGTGCCGCAGGATCGAGAACGCGATCGCGGCGGGGATGAGCGGGATGGTGAACGAGGCCAGCCACCAGATCGGGTCCCCGACCACCCAGGGGACGAGCACGGTCGCGATCGCCGCCAGCGGCCAGAGGATCCGCTGCCGCTCGACCGGCTCCGCGCTGCGGAGGCGTCCCGCGAGCGAGGCGACCGCCAGCGCCATGGACGCGGCCGACAGCCAGTGCAGGACCTCCCGGAGAACCGGTTGCGCGGGGACCGCCCCGAGGAGGACGGCCGCCGAGAGCAGGCCGTCGGAGGCCATGACCGCGCCCCCGAAGACGACCAGCGGGCGCCACCGGCGCGAGGGCAGCCGGCCGGTCGGATGCACCAGCGGCAGCAGCACGCCCAGCAGGAACGACGCCAGGGTCCAGCTCTGGCCGACGACCACCCACAGGAGCACGGGTGCGTCCGGGGCGTACGGGGACGGGGCGTGCAGGCGGGCGACGTTGGCCGCCAGGATGTTGGCGGCGCAGGCCAGCCCGCCGACCGCCAGCAGCCAGCCGACGAGCAGCCGCGGGCGCCGGAAGATCAGCAGGGCTCCGAAGAGCGGGAAGGCGGTCCCCGCCACGTCCTCGGGCGCGAACGGCAGCGGGGTGTAAGGGGATTGGGGGAGCCGGGCGGTCACCCAGATGTCGGTGAGCTCCATGGCGACGGCCGCCGCGGCGATCGCCGTCGCCGCGGCTCGCGCCCGCCCGGGGCCCACCACGGCGGACAGCCGGTCCAGCCCGCGCATATGGTCGGTCCTTTCGCGAAACACGATGTGAGAGGACCCTAACCGGCGCGAACAGCAATCCAATCAAACCGGATCGGATCGGATCAACGGACGATCAACGCACCGGCTCCGGCTCGCTCTCCGGCTTCGGCTTCGGTTCCGCTCCGGTGGCCGCTTCCGCTTCCGCCGCCGCGCGTGCCCGGCGGCGCAGCGCCGGGCCGATCGCGAGCAGGCCCGCGGCGGCCACCAGCTCGATCGCCCCGACGACCGGCCAGAGGACGGCGGGACCGGCCGCCAGCAGCCGGGTGCCGAGCAGCGGGGCGAGCAGGGTCCCGGCCGACCAGGCGAAACCGAACATCCCGGAGTAGCGTCCGCGCAGGTGGGCGGGGGCGAGCGCGGCCACGATCGCGCCCGGGATGCCCGCGGTGACGATCTCCCCCAACGTCCAGACGACCACCGTGGCGGCGTACCCGGCGACGCCGGAGACGACGGCGTTCAGCGCGAAGCCCCCGCCGATGACCGCGAACCCGGCCGCCAGCACGGTGCTGTGGTCCCGCCTGCCGAGCCAGTCGCCGGTCAGCGGCTGGATGAGCACGATCAGGACGCCGTTGACCGCCATGACCAGCCCGTAGGCTGAGGGGGACAGGCCCGCGCCGGTCATCGCCAGCGGCAGGGTGGTGAACGCCTGGGCGTAGACCAGGCTGGAGAGCACGCAGATCACGATGTAGGCGACCATCAGGCGGTCCGCGAAGACGGCTCCGTAGCCGCCGCCCGCCGCCCGCTCGCCCGGCGCCGGCCGCGTCTCCGGCACCGCCCGCCACACCAGCAGGCCGAAGAGGACCGAGGTGACCGCGTTGAAGGCGAACATCCAGCCGTACCCGGCCTCGGCGAACCAGCCGCCGGCGACCATGGCGACCGCGAAGCCGAGGTTCAGCGCCCAGAAGAGCAGGCCGTAGGCGCGGGGCCGGTCCTCCGGCGCGATCAGGTCGGCCACCAGCGCGTTGGACGCGGGCCGGTAGGCGTCGATCGTCACGCCGAGCACGAACATCAGCGCCACGATCGCGGGCAGCGAGGAGGCGGCTCCCAGTGCCCCCATGGTGGCGGCGGTGGCGACCATGCCGCCGGTCAGCGTGACCCGCCGCCCGAACCGGTCGGCCAGCCAGCCCGCGAGCGGCTGCGAGATCAGCGAGCCCGCGCCGAAGACCGCCATCACCGCGCCCGCGGCGGCCAGGGACATGCCTCGGGCCTGCGTCAGGTACACGCCGATGAACGGCTCGACCATCATGCCCACCCGGTTGACCAGGGTCCCGGTCCACAGCGCCCAGAAGGCGCGGGGGAGGCCGCCGATCTTCGATTGCAGGAACGAGGGGCTGGTGAGGGTCGAGCTCGTCATGGGGACAGGTTCGGCCGTCCGGCCGCGCGGATGCGAATCTTTTAGCCGTGCCTGAAAAGTCGTGCGGTTTCCAGAAGACCTCCTGCCACGTCGAGTGGATCTTCGCCCCCGACGACGTGGCCCGGATCCGCTTCGCCTTCTCGCCCATCTGGGAGCTGGTCGCCAGCCTGCGCACGCTCCGCGACCCGGCCCGGCACTCCCTGCACCTGCCCTGGCTGCGCGCCGTACGGCCCCGCCTGGCGGGTCTGGACCTGTCGGAGCTGTTCGCGCTGGTCCCGAAACGCGGCTACCTCGTGGACTTCGTCACCCCCACGCCCGACACCCCGATGCCCGACTTCGCCGCCGAGCTGGAGCGGGTACGGCGCACGCCGCCCGACCGGGCCGCCGCGGAGGCCGGCTGGGTGGCCGGGGCCGACCCCCGCGTCATCGAGCGGTTCCGGGCGGACCCGGCGGCCGGGGTGGCACGGGTCGCCGAGACCCTGCAGCGCTACTGGGAGACGGCCTTCGCCGACTTCTGGCCCCGGGTCCATGCGCTGCTGGAGGGCGAGGTGATGCGCCGCTCCCGGCAGCTGGCCGCCGGCGGCGCCCGGGAGCTCTTCACCGACCTGCACCCGAACGTCAGCTGGCGCGGCGACCGGCTCGCGGTGGTGCGGAACTGGTCCTACTCCGCCCCGCTGGGCGGCGACGGGCTGGTGCTGGTGCCCACCGCCTTCTGGTGGCCGGACACGGCCGCGGTGGTCGAGCCGTACCAGCCGATGCTCGTCTACCCGGCGGACGGGGTCGGCACCCTCTGGTCGGCGAGCCCGCCGCCCGCCCCCGGCGCGCTCGCCGCACTGATCGGCCGGACCCGGGCGCGGATCCTCACCGCCCTCGCCGACCCGTCGACCACCACGGCCCTGGCCCGCCGCATGGAGCTCACCCCCGGCGCGGTCAGCCAGCATCTGGCCGTGCTGGCCGGCGGCGGGCTGGTCACCCGCCACCGTCTCGGCCGCGAGGTCGTCTACCGCCGCACGCCGGTGGGCGACTCCCTGGTCTGCGCCTCCTGAACCTCCGGAACCTCCCGGACGGAGGAGGCGGGGGCGAGGCCGGACTCCAGGAGCTGCTCCAGGTGGGCCCGGGAGACGGTCAGGAACGCGCAGGCCACCCGCGTCACGTCACGACCGGCGGCCAGGCCGAGGCCGTGCCGCTCCACGAGCACGGGGACCGCCCAGGCCGCCGTCCACAGCTCCTCCATCCGGGCCACCAACCGCTCGACGATCGGCTCCGCGGCGGCCTCGTCACCGTGCCCGGCCGCGACGTCACCGGACCAGGCGACGACGTCACCGCTCGCCTCGACGAGCGCCCGCCACCGGCGGTCGGCGACCACCGGGGCCGGCACCTCCACGCCCAGGCACGGCTCCACCAGATCGAACAGGTAGGGGCCGCAGACGGCCCTGCCCCACGCGGGGCGGTCGGCTGTCCGGGCCGGGAGCGGGGCCGTGGCCAGGGGAGCGGGTCCCGGCGGCGGGG
>NZ_CDRNDK010000363.1:0-6539 GCF_977012225.1 Planomonospora algeriensis
CGGGTGGTCGTGCCCGGCCCGGCCGCGCGGTGACGCCGGCGCGGAGCGGGTCGGGCGCGTCCTGTGGCAGGCTCCCGGGTCGGCCTACCGGCCTTCGTAGTCGGCGATGGCGTCGAGGACCGGCCGGATCACGGCCGCCTTGCCGGAGGTGCGGGTGGGGATCTGCCAGCGCATCACGCCGTTCGGCGTCGACCATTCCAGGGTGCCGCCGGCCTTCGGCAGGTCGAACGAGTAGTAGATCACTTCCGGGCTGCCGGGGTGGACCGTGACCTCCTGGCCGTCCGTCCGCCCGACCCACGGGGCGCTCGAGGCGTTGCCGGAGAAGACCGTGAACGTCCGGCCGCCGGTCTTGATGCGCCACTGGCTGCCGCTGACCGGCGGCGGCATCCGATCCGCCTTCGACAGGGCTGCGACCTTCAACGCGATCGCACGAACCACGTGGACCGCGGCTTGGCGAAGTGGGGCGAGGTCGGCCGGTGGTAGTAGACGCCGACTGGAGCGATGCGCAGCGGGTTTCCCCTGTCTCCGGTGATGCGGGCCGACTGCCCGAACTTCAGCACCTTCGGCGCCGCCACCGCGGCGGGCGCGGGCGGTGCCGCGGCCTGCGCAGGAACGGCACCGGCCAGTGCCGCGAGGACGGCGACGGCGGGCACGGCGAGACGGTGACGCAGCACAAGATCCTCCGATGTGGTCGTTCCACCCCCGAGCTTGATCACCTTACGGCGGTGCCCGCGACGTTAGCGGCGGTTTTGCCTACCTTGCCGCCTCGACCAAGGGGACTGCCCCCGGTAGCGGCCGGGTGCGGACCACACAAACGACTCCCACCGTTGTCAGGCCGTGCGCGCTTCGGTGGATCCCTCCAGGAGGTCTTGTGGCATCCACGCCCGCGCCCACGCAGATGACGGCCGTGTCGCTGTTCGCCGGAATCGGAGGGTTCGAGCTGGCGCTGCAGCGCGCCGGCGTGCGGACGGTCGCCTCCGTCGAGATCGACAAGGCCGCCCGCGGTGTCCTGGCCCGCCGCTTCCCCGACTCCACCCTGTTCGATGACGTAAGGACGGTCACAGGTGAACAGCTACTCGCAGCAGGATTCACTCCCCGGACTGGGATCCTCACCGGAGGGTTCCCCTGCCAGGACCTGTCCGTCGCCGGGCAGCGCGCCGGACTCGACGGGCAGCGCTCCGGACTGTTCTTTGAGATCGTCCGGCTCGCCCGGCAGCTCCAGCCCCAGTGGCTTCTGCTCGAGAACGTGCCCGGGCTCCTGTCATCCCACCGGGGCCAGGACATGGGGATCGTGGTCCAAGAGCTGGCCAACCTCGGGTACGGCGTGTCGTGGCGGGTTCTCGATGCGCAGTTCTCCGGAGTACCTCAGCGACGCCGTCGTGTCTTCATTGTCGGATGTCTTGGAGACCTCGCCGGTGCCGCGGAAGTACTTTTTGAGCCAGACGGCAGCGGCGGGCATCCTGCGCCGCGCCGCGCGGCGCGGAAAACGGCTGCCGGCGGCGCTGGACGCGGCGCTGCGGCAGGTTGCCGAGCCTGGGGAACCAGCGCCGTAGACCCCGACATCGCCGGGCCGCTGGGCGCGAACACGGGCGGGCATCGCACCGACCTGGACTCGGTGGGCGCGTACGTGACGACGAACGGCACGGTGACGCACACGCTGCGGTGCGGCTATCTGATGTCGGCTGAGGACGGCACCGGGCGGGGCACGCCGATCGTCGCCTACGATCCCGCGGCGGGGCGGGAGCAGCCCGTCGAGGCGACCGTCACGGCCGGCGCTGAGAAGCCCGTCGAGCCCACGGTCACGGCCAGGGCCGAGAAGCCGGGGGAGGCGGTCACGACGCTGGGTCGCGTCACCCACTCCCTGACCTGTGAGGGTTGCGACGCCAGCGAGGACGGCACCGGCCGGGGCACGCCGATCGTCGCCTACGACCTGGCGCAGATCACCAATCCCACCTGTCGGTCCAACCCGCAGCCCGGCTCACCGTGCCCGGCGCTGTGTGCTTCCGGCCGCCCGGCGGTGACCGCGATCCCGGTCGCGTTGCGCGGCCGCGACGGCAGTAGCAGCCTCGAGCACGGGCAGCCGGGGGATCCGGCGTACGCGCTGCGCACGGGCGGCGGCGGCTCGTCCATGCCGATGGTCGCCACCGCGCCCGCCGAGGTCGTGCCGGAGGTCGCCGACACGCTGCGCACCCACCCCCGATCCGGCTCCAACACGGTCGGCGCGGTCGTCGCGGTGTCGGCGACGGTGACGGCGAAGTGGGCCAAGGGCACGGGCGGCCCCGCCGGCGACGAAACCCAGAACCTCCTGGTCGACGGCGAGACGGGCGACCTGATGGCGGGCGGGGTCCGGCGGTTGACGCCGCGCGAGTGCGAGCGCCTGCAGGGCTACCCCGACGACTGGACGATCCAGTCGGGCGACAAGCCGCAGGCCGACTCTCCCCGCTACCGGCAGCTCGGCAACAGCGTCGCGGTGCCGGTGGTGGAGCAGATCGGGCGCCGCCTGGTCGCGGTCGCCGCACGCCGCCACGGCGTGCGGTGACGTTAACGCCGCTTTTTCCTACGGTGCCGCCTCGATCAACGGCTGTCCCGGTGCTGACCGGGCGCGGATCACACCGAAACGCACACCGATGTCAGCCACCGGGGGGTACGGCAGATGACTGCCAACGAGAACGCGCGGATCCGAGAGCTCAAGAGCGCTCTGAAGACCGAAGCCGACAAGATCACGCGCATCCAGAACAGCATTAAGGACGAGACCGGCCGCGGTCACTTCGTGCTGTCGAAGGAGATGCACGCCGACTACCTCAAGAGCGTCGACCGCGCCGAGCAGATCCAGGCGCTGCTCGTGACCGAGGAGAAGGCCGCCGGCATCCTGTCCTACCTCGGCGAACCGTCCGGGGTGCCGGCCGCCGGCAGGATGGCCACCGACCGCGAGCGCGGCCTGCAGCGCAAGAGCCTGTCGCAGGCGTTCTTCGAGTCCGACGCCTACCAGCAGATGAAGGCCACCGACTTCCGCGAGCCGCGCGGCATCGTCACCATCGACCAGGGCCTCTACTCCTTCGAGGCCAAGGACCTGTTCACCCTGAGCGCGGGCTCGCACACGACGCCGGCGTTCGGCACCGCCGAGAACGTCGGTATCTCCGAGCGGCAGCGCCGCCCCAACCGGGTCCGGGACCTGTTCCCCGCCGAGACCACGACCAGCAACATCATCTCCGGTGTCCGCCAGACCGGGTTCATCAACAACGCGGGTGTCATCCCGCAGCGGCGGGCCGCGGACGGCACGTCCGCGCCGACCGGCGGGCCGACCGACACGTGGGGCCGGGCGCCGCGCTCGAGCATCCAGTTCGAGCCGTACACCCGCCCCGTCTCCGAGATCGGCCACTACGAGACCGTCCACAAGAACACGCTCGCCGACGAGTCCAGGCTCAGGGGCATCCTCGAGCGGGACCTGATCGACGGCGTGAAGCTCAAGGAGGACGACCAGATCCTGTTCGGTGACGGCGTCGGCGAGAACCTGCTCGGCATCACGCAGACGCCCGGCATCCAGCTCTACACCGGCCAGTCCTCCGACAAGAAGACCGCGCAGGTCCGCCGCGCCCTCACCCGCGCGATCCTGTCCTACTACGACCCGTCCGGCGTGGTCATGCACCCGCTCGACTTCGAGGACATCGAGCTGGAGGAGGACCAGCAGGGCGGTTACCGCGTCGCCGTGTCGGTGGCGATCGGCGCGGAGAAGCGCGTGTGGCGGCTCAACGTGATCGACACCCCGGCGATGGTGCAGGGCAAGTACCTGCTCGGCGCGTGGGGGTACGGCGCGAAGCTGTTCGACCGGGAGACCGTGGTGGTGCAGGCCTCCACCGAGCACGGATCGAACTTCATCGAGGGAACCGTAACGATCAAGGCGAGTGAGCGGATCGGCCTCGCAGTCGACAGGCCGGAGAGCTTTGTGTACGGCACCTTCACGCCGTACGTCGCGGCGTGAGCGACGTCGTGAGCGAGGCGCCCCCAGCCGGTGCCGGGGGCGCCGCCCGCAGAGGAAGACGACGAAGGCGGCCGGGCCGGACCTGTACGTGTACGCCGCGGCGGTCGCCAAGGTCGTGGACGCCGACACCCTCGACCTGCTGGTCGATCTCGGATTCGGTGTGTCGACGCGGGTCCGGGCGCGGCTGGCGGACGTGTACGCGCCGGAGCTCGCCACCCCGGAAGGGCAGGAGGCGGCGGCGTTCACCCGCTCCTGGGTGGAGGAGAACGGCCCGGAGTTCCTGGTGCGGACCTTCCGCGACCGCAAGGAGCGGTACGGCCGGTACCTGGCGGCCGTCGAGCCTGCCGGCGGCGGGCCGCGGCTGGACGAGGCACTGCTGGTCGCCGGGCACGCCACCACCCAGGCGTGAGTTCCGCCGCCCTGTACGGGGCGGGACGCCACCGGCAGCGGGCCCGGGGCGCTCGGTGCGCCCTGCGGTCTGCGGGGTCGCAGAAGGCGTCTCAGCCCGTTCGATTCCACTTCCACGATCGGAGGCCGTGTGCTTTCACTCACCCCGCAGGCGTTCACCCGTATCCTGCTCCGCCACGACGGCTCAACGACCGCGCTCCTGGCCGGTCTGCTGGACGAACCGCTCGGGGTGCGGGTGCTCCTCCAGGCACAGCGGCCCGCGGCGGCCGTCCTGTCGCCGGAGTTGCAGGCCCGTATGGGGCTCGGCGCAGACAGCAGCGTGGTCCTGCGCCTCTCTGAGCTGATCCGGGGGGGCCGGACGCCGATCTCCTCCAACAAGGTGGTCATGGACCCTGCGCACCCGCTCGTGGTCGAGCTGACCACCGGCCCGGACATCCCGATCGGGTACTTCCTCAACAACCAGCGGATCGAGCAGCGGCGCGAGCTCGTCGACCGCGGGATGCGCAAGCTGCACTGGGGATACGAGCGCGACGTGCCGAGCGTGTGGCGCTCCTACGTGATCTTCGCCCAGGGCAAGCCGCTCATGCACATTGACGAGGCGTTCCACCCCGACGTCGTCGCCGGGGTGCCCGAACTGCCGCTGGCCGCGGCCAGCAGCGAGCAGGACTGACCGGCCATACCCGCGGCCGCTGACCCCTGAGGAGAGGAGACGACGATGACGGACGCCAGCCCGCCCGAGGCCGAGGCCGAGGTGCCTGCCCCGCTCGAGCCCGGCGAGGCGGCCGGCGAGGGCTACGCGGTGACGCCGATGTTCGACCGCCGCCCGGTACGGCAGGTCGAACTACCGGACGAGCACGCGGTCAGCATCGACATCTACGAGCACCCTTCGGCCGTCCCGCCGCACGACCGGACCCGGGGGGCGACGCTCAGCGTCCCGTCGCGGATCGTGATCGATGGCCAGCCCGTCTACCTGCCGAAGGACTCCGGCATCACGGTCAAGGCCGGTCTGCGGGCGACCGAGGTCACGCTGACGCTGTTCGCCCGCCGGGTCCGCATCGGCTACGCCGACGAGCTGGACGGCCCGGTCGGCGTTCCTGCCGGGCAGGCGGAGCCCGCCGAGGACTGACCGCGCGAACGGTACGGCCTCGCCCTCCTCACCGGGGGCGGGGCTGTCGCCGTCCCCTGGCCGCCGGTAGCGGGACGTTAACGGCTGATCTTGCTACGGTGCCGCGCCATGACGACCCTCCCACTCGAATCCCGGACCCGCGCCGCCGCGCTGTACGCGGCGGGTTCCTCGATCCGCCAGGTCGCCGCGGAACTCGGCGTCACCTACACGCAGGCCCGCGGCGTGCTGCTGGCGGCCGGGGCGGTGCTGCGCAGACAAGGCCGCTCCCGCACCACCCCCACCACCGCCTCCACCGCCTCCGCCCCTGCGGCCGCGAGGCGGCGGCGCCCGTTCGACCTGGCGCGGGCCGCCCGCCTGTATCTGTCAGGCTGCACCCTGAACGAGGTCGCCGCCCGCACCGGCTACTCCCGCAGCCGGGTCCACGTGCTGCTGCGCGAGGCCGGAGTGCCGATGCGAACCGCCCACCACCCGCGCGCCTCGCGGATCAGCGCGGCCAAGCGGCGGCAGATCCTCGCCGCGTGGAAGGCGCAGCGCACCAACGCGCAGATCATCGCGGAGGCGCAGACCAGTTCGGCCACGATCCGCAAGGTTGTCCAGGAGGCGGGCCTGCCGCCGCGCCGCCCGCACCGCAAATACGACCACGACCGGATGAAGAAGCTGCGCGCCGAGGGCAAGATGCTGACGGAGATCGCCGCCGATCAGGGAACTTCCCCGCAGTACGTGTGGAACATCGTCAACGGCTCCTACCTGCGCTCGTACGTCAAGCGCGGCCGGCCGCGCACCCACACCCCCGCCGCGGCGGCTGATGCGACGTAAACGGCCGCGTGTGCTTGAGTCTGCGGCGACTTCGCGCGAGACACACCAGGAAGGACGGCAGCGGTGACGGCTCCCACCCGTAAGACACGCTCCAGCGCCGACGGGCAGGCTCCGGCCGCCGAGGGCAGCACCCCGACCGGCGAGCAGCAGGAGGTGCCCAGCGGGGCGCAGGACGCGGCGCGGCCAGCGCAGGCCGCGCCGCTGGCCCCC
>NZ_CDRNDK010000364.1:0-6513 GCF_977012225.1 Planomonospora algeriensis
CGCTGGGAGCCGCCCGCGCGGCGCTGGAGCGCGGTGTCGAGGGCGCCGACCTGCTGATCGTGCACGACGTCGAGCTGCTGCTCCGGCTGCCCGGCGCCGACCGGCCACCGTCTGGGACGTGCGGGAGGATCCCCGGGACCTCGCCGCCGACCTGGCCGCCGACGCCCGCCTCCCGGCGGGCCTGTTCCGTTCCCTGCCCGCGCTGGTCCGCCGGATCGAGTCCCGTGCGGAGCGCCGCCTCCACCTCGTCCTGGCCGGGGAGTCCCATCAGGAGCGCTTCGCCGGCCCCCATCCGGTCGTCCCCGACACCGCGCGCGTGCCCAGGCGTCCCCCGCTGCCGCCCGGACACCAGAGCCGGGTCGTCCACCTCGGCCGGATCTCTCGCTCCAGGGGCGCGGTCGAACTCGTCGAGCTCGCCCGCCGGCTCGCCCCGCACGGGATCAGGCTGGACCTGATCGGTCCCGCCGACGGCGGGACCCGGCCGCTGCTGCGCGACGCGCAGCGCGCGGGCCTGCTCGACTGGTACGGCCACGTCCCCGACCGGCACGCCCTGCGGATGGCCGAGGGCTCGATCGCCGGGCTCTCGTTCCGGCACGACTCCCCCGGCCGGGAGCGTCCGGCGCCCACGAAGATCATCGAATACATGGCCAGGGGCATCCCGGTGGTCACCACCCCGGTCCCGGCCGCGGCCGCCCTGGTCGACCGGGTCGGCTGCGGCGCGGTCGTGCCCTTCGGGGACGTCGGCGCCGCGGTGCGGGCCGTACTGGCGCTGCGGGACGACCCCGCCGGCGCGGCGGCCATGGGCGCCCGCGGACGCGCCGAGGCCGCGCTGCACCACGACTGGTCCGGCCACGCCGGGACCTTCGTCGACCTGCTGGAGGAATGGGCGGGGGAACCGGTGACGGCGGGCCGGGAGCTTGGTTCACTGGAGGCATGGCACGCCATCTGATCCAGGGCCGCGACGTGAGCATGCCCGTGCGCGTCCGGGACGCCGCGGTCTGCAGCGCTTCCTACCTGGTACGGGCCGACGCGGCCCGGGCGGTGCTCGCCTACTCGGGGCTGGACGCCGCCGAGGTCCTGCCCGGCAGGGCCCTGTGCGCGCTGGCGTTCGTCGACTACGCCGACGGGGACCTGGACGCCTACCACGAGTTCGGCGTCGCCTTCATGATCCGGCCGCCCGAGGCGGGCCCGCCGCCGCGCCGGGGGCTGCGCGCGAACCTCGCGGAGCTGCGCCGGTCCGGGGCCGGGTTCTTCATCCACTGGCTCCCGGTCGACCAGGGCTTCACCCTGGAGGCGGGCCGGTCGATCTGGGGGTTCCCCAAGGAGCTGGCGGACATCGACCTGCGGCTGGCCTCGCCGTACAAGCGGTGCATCGTCCGCAAGGACGGCCGCCTGGTGCTCGACCTGCTGGTCAAGCCCGGGTTCCGGGTGCCGGCGCCCGCCGCGGCGACGCCCGCCGACGCCTACAGCCACCTCGACGGCGTGACCCGGCGCATCCCCTGGTCGGTCTCCCCCAGCGGGGTCCGGGCGCGTCCCGGCGGCGCGCTGATCCGGCTGGGCAACCATCCCGTCGCCAGGGAGCTGAGCGAGCTGGGCCTGCCCAAGCGGGCCCTGATGACCCTCACCGCCGACCACACCGCCATGGCCTTCGGCGAGGCCAAGGCACTCTGAGGCACGCTGAGAGGTGGTTCCGGCCGTGGAGATCCGGGAGGCCCCAGCCGCCCCGGAGGCTTCGAGCGGGCCGGACCCGGTCCGGCAGGGCCGGTCAGACGATGGGCGGGCGGCCGAGGCGGAGCATCCGCCAGGCGGTCTTCCAGCCCATGGGGCGGCGCTCGCCGGCGGGCTCCCGCAGTCCCTCGCCGAACCCCTGGAACCAGGCCTTCAGGGCCGGGCGGGAGCGCTCGCGGACCAGCGTGAGGACCACCCAGTTGAGCAGGTAGAGGAAGGCCAGGGGCCAGGGGAGGTTCCGGCGGGCCAGCCAGACGCGGTTGCGCGCGTTGAGCCGGTAGAAGTCCGCGTGGCGGGTCGGCGGGACCTGCGGGTGGTACATGACGGTCTGCGCGTCGTACTCGATGCGGTAGCCCTCGCCGAGCAGCCGCCAGGCCAGGTCGGTCTCCTCGTGGGCGTAGAAGAACCGCTCCGGCAGACCGCCGACCTGGAGGAACGCCGAACGGCGGATCGCGCAGGCGCCGCCCAGGAAGGTGGTGACCGGGGAGGACCGCTCGGGGTCCCCCGCCCGCAGGCGGGGGACGTGGCGGCGCTGCCCGGCGCCGCCGTCGGGGTCCATCACCCGGAAGGAGACGACCGCGAGGTCGTGCTCGGTGGAGAAGCGCTCCCGCAGGTGGGAGACGAGGGTCCGCTCGCCGTACCAGCCGTCGTCGTCGAGGAAGAGCACCACGTCGCCGGAGCACTCCTCGACGCCGCGGTTGCGCCCCGCCGGGATGCCCGTGTTGTGCGGGAGCCGGACCGTCTTGATCGTCGCGGACGAACCCGGCGGCACGCCGACCGAGAGCTCGGGGACGTCCGCGCCGTTGCCGACGATGACCACCTCGACGTCGCCGTCGTCCTGGTTCAGCGCGGACTCGACCGCCCGGCCCAGCTCGGGGATCCGGTTGCCCATGGTGAGAATGACGCACGAGATCTTCAACGGGTCATCGCCTTGACGCGTCGAGAGCACGTGCGGGACATACTTTCATGATCACCGAGTCTGCTGGGGCGGACGATTCTGGCTGAACTGCGGTCTGTCGATTCACCAGGGGACAAGCGTATCGGAAGCGTCGGCGAACACCCACCAAACGGCAAGGCATCCGCACCTACGACGCGCCGGGACGCCGTCCGGTTCCTCATGACAGCCGCCGGGAGGCCAGGATGCTGACCAGGTGCAGGACCATCTGCAGGGCGGCGACCACCACGCAGGCCACCGCGAGCACCCGCGTCGCGGCCAGACCGCCGCTCACCAGGTCCCAGACCGCGGCCACCACGACCAGCAGCGAGAGCTCGACCGCCTGGACGATGCGGTGGAACCTCAGCGCCGCCGCCGCCTTGCGCGCCAGGCCCAGGCCGCGCGACTGGAACTGCTCGGCCGAGGACTCCGTCGCCGCCACCAGGCCCGAGCGGGCCCGCGCCACGTCGACCAGGTCGGTCTCCGCCTTGATCAGGATCGCGCCGAGCGCCGCGCCGAAACCTGCCACGGTGTACCAGTCGGGGAGGGTCTCCGAGGCCCGGAAGCCCAGCCCGATCAGCAGGGCCGCCTCGGCGAAGTAGTGGCCGACCCGGTCGAGGTAGACCCCGGTGATGGAGGTCCGCCGCGTCCAGCGGGCCAGTTCCCCGTCGGAGCAGTCGAGCAGCAGGTAGACCTGGACCAGCAGGGCCGCGCCCACGGCCGCGCCGAGACCGGGCAGCGCCAGGACGGCGCCCGCCGCCAGGCCGCACAGGATCATCAGCCAGGTGGTCTGGTTGGGCGTGATCGGCGTCTTGGCGAGCACCCAGGTGACGTAGATCGACAGTTTGCGCATGTAGAGCACGCCGGCCCAGTGCTCGCCGCTGTTGCGCTCCATGGTCGAGTGCGGCTGGGCCACCGCGCGCAGCTCAGCGACCGACGGCCCGGACATAGTCCTCCACCCGATCCCTGATCTCCGATTCCGACAGGCGCAGGTGCTCCAGGATCGTGTAGCGCCCGGGGCGGGTCGAGGGCGCCAGCTCGACCGCCGCCGTGAACTGCTCGGCGCTCAGCCCCACGTCGCCGGGGGTGACCGGGAGGTCGTGCCCGCGCAGGCAGTCGACGACCTGGGTCAGTCGCACGGGGTCCTCACGCAGGAAGAAGCAGAAGGCCGCTCCGATCCCGGCGAGTTCGCCGTGATTGGAGGTGCCGGGATAGAGCTGGTCCACGGCATGAAGGATCTCATGATCTCCGCCGCTCGAAGGACGGGACGACCCCGCGACGACCATCGACATCCCGGACAGGATGAGCGACTCGGCCAGCACGGTCAGGAACGCGTCCGACTCGATCGAGTCGCGGCGGCCGATGACGGCCTCCGCCGAGGTGCGGGCCATCGAGCAGGCCAGGCCGTCGATCGGCTCGCCCCGCTCGGTGCTGCCCAGCTGCCAGTCCTCGATCGCCGAGAGGTTGCTCACCACGTCGCCGACCCCGGAGCGGACCAGCGCCGGGGGCGCGTCGTGCACGAAGTCGAGGTCCACCATGATGGCCAGCGGCATGGGCACGCCGAAGGAGCCCTTGCCGCTGTCGTGGGTGAGCGAGGCCACCGGCGAGCAGATCCCGTCGTGCGACAGGTTGGTGGCCACCGCCACCATCGGGATGCCGGCCAGCGAGGCGGCGTACTTCGTCGCGTCGATCGTCTTGCCGCCGCCGATGCCGACGACCGCCTCGTAGGCGCCCTTGCGCAGGTCCGCGCCGAGCGTCACGGCCGCGTCGACCGAGCCGTCCGGCACCCGGAAGACCTGGGCCTCGCCCAGGGAGGGCGCGATCACCGAGGCGATCCTGTCCCCCTGGCCGGCGCCCACCGCCACCGCCACCCGCCCGGAGGTCGCCACCCGGCTGTCGGCCAGCAGCGAGCCGAGCTCCGCGATGGCGCCCCGCCGAACCTCCATGGTCAGCGGGGCGGGGAGCATCCTGGCTAGTATCGGCACGCGATCTCCCGCGCCTTCGCCAGGTCGTCGTGGTTGTCGACCTCGACCCACGGGACGTCGCCGATGGGGGCGACCGCGATCTTCTCGCCGCGGGCGACCAGCTCCTGGTAGCCGTCCTCGTAGTACAGCTGCGGGTCGCGCTCGAAGGTGGCCTGCAGCGCGTCGGCCAGGCGCGCGCCGACGCCCGGGCGGATCAGGGTCGCGCCGATGTACTCGCCCGCCGCGGAGGCGGGGTCCATCAGCTTGGTGATCCGCTCCAGGTGCCCGTCGCCGTCGAGGACGACCTTCATCTCCTCGTCGGCCAGCTTCTTGACGTCGTCCACCGCGAGCAGGATGTCGCTCGTGGCCGGGGCCGACAGCAGCGTGTGCTCGACCGAGACCGGGTGCACGGTGTCGCCGTTGACCAGCAGCACGCCCTGGTCGAAGTAGTCGCGCGCGCACCACAGGGAGTAGGCGTTGTTCCACTCCTCGGCCTTGTCGTTGTGCACGAGGGTGAGCTTCACACCGTGCCGCCGCTCCAGCTCGGCCTTGCGCTCGTGTACGGCCTGCGCCTGGTAGCCGACGATGACCACGACGTCACGGAGGTCGGCGGCCGCGAGGTTCCGCAGCGAGATGTCCATGATCGTGGTGTCACCGTCGACCGGCACGAGCGCCTTGGGCAGCGTGTCGGTGTACGGCCGCAGGCGTCGTCCGGCCCCGGCGGCCAGCACCATTCCCAGCAACGTGCACTCCTCATCCAAGTGAGACCCTCGGCGGGCTCTCCTGGCCCCAAAGGTTAGTTCCCTTTGACCCCTGATCGTGTAATCCGAGGTTCACCAGGCATTCTCCCCCGGCGCCCGGCGCCCCGGGGAGCCCACCCCCCGCGGCCGTGCCGCCCGCGGGCCACCGCGCTCAGCCCTCCGAGGGGCCCGCTCCGGGGCGCGGAACGGCCGCCCAGTAGGTGAGGCTCTCCCAGCAGAACAGCCCCCACAGGTAGAGCGAGAGGAGCACCAGGAACGGCGTCGCCTGGCCGATGAGCCCGCCCAGGGCGACCAGCAGCATCCGCCCGTCCCAGCCCAAGCCGACCGCGGCCAGCCAGGACGGCGGCGGGGCGCCCTGGCGCACCCGGTTGACGACGTCGTAGTGGTGGAAGGCCACCGCGCCGAGCAGCGCGAAGACCAGCCACGGCGGCACGTCGTGCGCGAACCCCACCGAGGCGGTGAAGCCGTACTCGGTCAGGCGCAGGATCGGCGGGACCAGCCAGTCGAGCCGCCCGTCGTGCCGGTGGGAGCTGCCCGGCCCGGTCAGCAGCAGCACCACGACGGGGGCGAACACCGCCAGGTCGTCGCTCCCGGCCACGCCGATGCTCAGCAGCACGCCGGTCACGAACATCCCGACGAGCGCGGGGGGCAGCGGCGGGAGCTGCCCGGAGACCAGGGCCCCCATCGCCCGGGACGGCAGGCCGTCGTCGCGGTGGATCGCCACGGTGCCGCCCGGCGGGGCCGTACGCGGGGACGGTCCCGGAGGGGGACCCGCGAAAGCAGCGGTCATCGCGCCACCGACCTGCCCATCCTGCCTCCGAGCATGTAGAGGGTGGCCAGGCCGCCCCAGGCGAGCAGGGCCAGGAAGGTCACCCGGGCGTCGAACACCGCCGCGGTCACCGCGATCAGCGCCATGCGCTCCCCGATCGGAAGGACGATCACCCGCTTCAGCCGGCGGGTGAGGGCGCCCCGCTCCAGGCGGCGCGAGAGCCCGGCGACGCCGCCCGCGCCCCGTCCGCGTCCGGCCGCCCGGCGCCCCTCCCAAGTCCGCGTCCTCGTCGTCCTCGTCGTCCTCGTCCCCGGGCGCGCCGAGGAGCGGCTCCGGGGGCGGGGCCTGCGCGGGGAT
>NZ_CDRNDK010000365.1:0-6480 GCF_977012225.1 Planomonospora algeriensis
GAACCTCGGGGCCCGGCAATCCGGGCAGCCGCCGGCGGGAGGCCCTCCGGCGCCTCCGCGGAGGTCCCCCGGCGGACAGGAGCCCGGAGCTCCGGCCGCCGGAGGGTGGGGTCCCGCAGGACCGCCGTTCCACGGTGCGCCGTCGGCGGGTCCGGGAGGGTTCGCCTCGAGTGACGCCCCGACGGAGACCGGAGCGCTCCCGGGACCCGGCGGGTTCGGCGGACCGAGCGGCCCTGGAGGGCCCGGCGGATTCAACGCGCCCGGCGGGCCGAACGGACCCGGAGGATTCAGCGGGTTCGACGGACCGAACGGGCCAAATGGATTCAACGGGCCGGGCGGACCGAATGGCCCGGGAGGGTTCGGTGCCCCCGACGCGTTCAGGGGAGCAGGCGGATTCAACGCGCCCGGAGGTCCCGGGGGACCGAACGGGCCCGGAGGGTTCAACGGGCCGGGCGGGCCCGGGGGACCGGAGCCGCAGGGGGGTCGGCCGGGCCCGCTCCCGCAGGGGCCCGGTCAGGAATGGCCCCGTGACGACGACTCCGCACCCGGCTTGGGAACCGAGCTGTTCTCGATCGTCGGGCCGGGTGAGCAGCAGGTCGCGCAGCAGCAGAAGAAGCGGGCCGGGGCGCTCGTCCTGATGGGCGTGGCGACCGCCGCGCTGGTGGTCATCATCGTTCTCGTCCTGGCGATCCTCTACGCCCGATGATCACCTGGCGGTGTCCGGACGCCGGGCGGATGCCGCCGGACGAGCACAGGGGGCGGCCTGGACCGCGGACGAGCGCGCAAGCGGCCTGGACCGCGGACGAGCGCGCAAGCGGCCTGGACGGCGGACGGTCCAAGCATGCCTGGAACGTCCGCCTTATCCCTCGCGTTGCAGACTGGGTCCATGAGCGAGTATCGGATCGAACATGACTCGATGGGCGAAGTGCACGTCCCGGCGAGCGCGAAGTGGCGGGCTCAGACCCAGCGGGCGATAGAGAACTTCCCCGTCTCGGGACGCGGCCTGGAGAGTCCCCACATCGCGGCTCTCGGCCTGATCAAGGCGGTCGCCGCCGAGGTCAACGCCGAGCTGGGAGTGCTCGACAAGGAGCTGGCCCAGGCGATCGCCGAGGCGGCCACCGACATCGCGGAGAACGAGTGGGACGGCGAGTTCCCGGTCGACGTCTTCCAGACCGGTTCGGGAACCTCCTCCAACATGAACGTCAACGAGGTCGTCGCCACGCTCGCGGAGGAACGGCTGGGCCGCCCGGTCCATCCCAACGACCACGTCAACGCCTCCCAGTCGTCCAACGACGTGTTCCCCACCTCCATCCACGTCGCCGCCCTGACCGAGGTGACCTACCACCTGATCCCCTCCCTGCGGCATCTGGCCACCGCGCTGCGCGAGAAGTCGATCGAGTTCGACGAGGTGGTCAAGGCGGGCCGTACGCACCTGATGGACGCCACGCCGGTCACGCTCGGCCAGGAGTTCGGGGGGTACGCCACCCAGATCGACAACGCCGTCGCCCGGGTGCGGAGTGCGCTCCCCCACCTCGCCCAGCTCCCGCTGGGCGGCACGGCCGTCGGGACCGGCATCAACACCCCGCCGGGTTTCGCCACGAAGGTCATCGCGAAGCTCCGCGACGTCACCGACCTCCCCTTCTGCGAGGCCCCCGACCACTTCGAGGCGCAGAGCGCCCGGGACGCGGTCGTGGAGCTCTCCGGGCAGCTCCGGACGGTCGCGATCTCCCTCAACAAGATCGCTAACGATCTCCGCTGGATGGGGTCGGGTCCGCGCGCGGGCTCGGCGAGATCAACCTGCCCGACCTCCAGCCGGGATCCTCGATCATGCCGGGCAAGGTCAACCCGGTCATCCCCGAGGCCGTGTGCATGGTCGCCGCGCAGGTCATCGGGAACGACGCGGCCATCGCCTTCGCCGGAGCCTCGGGCGCCTTCGAGCTCAACGTGGCCCTGCCGGTCATCGCCCGCAACGTCCTGGAGTCCATCCGGCTGCTGGCCAACGTCTCCCGGCTGCTGGCCGACCGCTGCGTGCACGGCATCACGGCCAACACCGGGCGCCTGCGGGAGTACGCCGAGTCGTCGCCGTCCATCGTCACCCCCCTGAACCGGTACGTCGGCTACGAGGAGGCGGCGAAGATCGCCAAGCAGTCGCTGGCCGAACGGAAGACCATCCGCGAGGTCGTCGTCGAGCGCGGGCACGTCGCGAACGGCACCATCACCGAGGAGCGGCTCGACGCCCTGCTCGACGTGCTCTCCATGACCCGGCCGCCCGCCTGACCGCCCCGCCCGGGGAACCGGGAGCACGGACCGATCCGTCCCGGACGGGGCCGGAAGGGCCGGAGAATCCGACAAGGTGTCCCGGCTGGGCCGGCCGTACCCGGCCGGGTGCCGTACGGAGTGCTCTGGGAGACTCGGCGCCATGGCACAGATCAAGTTCTACGGCCGCCGCGACGTCTGGGCCCCGCTCCGCCGGGAGCTCTCCGATGTCGTGCACGGCTGCCTGACCGAGGCGTGGAAGCTCCCCGAGGACAAGCGGTTCCACCGGTTCCTGCTGCTGGACGCCGAGGACCTCGTCTGCCCGCAGCGGAGCGAGCGCTATCTGATCGTGGAGATCGTCTGCTTCGCGGGCAGGTCGGAGGAGGCCAAACGCGAGCTGATCCGGACGCTGTTCACCCGGACCGGGGAGGCGCTCGGTCTCCCCGCCGACGACCTGGAGATCGTGATCCTGGAGTCGCCCCAGGTGAACTGGGGCATCCGGGGCGTCCCCGGCGACGAACTGGCGCTGACCTATCCGGTCAGGGTCTGATCCGACCTGCCCGGTCGAGGTCTGATCCCGCCGCCCGGAGCCGGTCCGGGCGGCCCGGTCACCCCCGGAGCCCGGCGAACAGGTCGGTCTCGGGGAGCTCCGTCTCCACCAGGGAGCGGGCGAGGTGGTAGTCCTCCGTCGGCCACACCTCGCGCTCCAGGTCGCGGGGGTGGGCGAACCAGGGGCCGTCCGGATCGATCTGGGTGGCGTGGGCCTTGATCGCCCGGTCGCGGATCTCGAAGTGGTCGTCGCAGGTCACCCGGGTGGTCACCGGCAGCTCCGGCATGCCCTCGAACCAGTCGTCGGTCACCATCTCCGCCAGCGGGGACGGCAGTCCCCGGGCCAGCAGCCCCTCGTGGATCGCGGTGAACCACGCACGGGAGAAGGACGCGATGTAGTACAGCTTGAGCGGTTGCCAGGGCTCCCCGGTCCCGGGGTAGCGCTCGGGATCACCCGCCGCCTCGAACGCCTCGACGGCCACCCGGTTGGTCATGATGTGGTCGGGGTGCGGGTAACCCCCGCTCTCGTCGTAGGTGACGATCACGTGCGGCCGGAACTCCCGGACCGCCGCCACCAGCGGCTCCGCCGCCACCGCCAGGTCCTGTACGGCGAAGCACCCGTCCGGCAGCGGCTCCCCCTCACCGGGCAGCCCCGAGTCGACGAAGCCGAGCCAGCGGTGGCCGACCCCGAGGATCGCGGCGGCCTCGGCCATCTCCTTGCGCCGGATCTCCGCCATGTTCTCCAGCACTCCGGGCCGGTCCATCGCGGGGTTGAGCACGTCGCCGCGCTCTCCCCCGGTGCAGGTGCAGACCAGCACGTCCACCCCCTCGGAGACGTAACGGGCCGTCGTCGCCGCCCCCTTGCTGGACTCGTCGTCGGGGTGGGCGTGCACGGCCATCAGTCGCAGCGGGTTCGCGGTCATCGGCGTCCTCGGGTGTCCTCGGGGTGTCCTGGATGTCCTGGGCGTCGGGAGCGATCGGCTCGGACCTCTCCGACCCTAGATCGCGCCTACGACATTTCTCCGAACCGCGGCGGCCGGGAATCCCTTCCCACACCCCGCGGAACGCCGCCGTCCGGAGGACCCCGCCCCCGGGAGTCCCGGACTCCGGGGCTCCCGGACCCGGACACCCCGCCACCGGGAGCCCCGGACCGGACACCCCCGCCCCGGACACCCCGGGCCCAGAAGTCCCGGACCCGGAAGGGCTCGCGTGCGGCCGTCACATAACCCGCGGGGACGGTATGTCGGCAGGGGACATGTGAGAGGTCCGGGCGATTGCCTAGATTCACTGGCATGACTGACCTGACGGGGCGGCGGGCCGTGGTGACCGGAGCGGGCAGCGGGATCGGGCGCGCCTGCGCGCTGCGGCTCGCCGCCGCCGGAGCGCACGTGGTGGTGGTCGACGTGGACGCCGAGGCCGCGGAGAAGACGGCCGCGGACGTCTCCGGGACCCCGGTGGCGGCGGACCTGTCGGCGCCGGACTTCACCGGGGCGTTCCCGGACGGCCTCCTGGCGGGCGCGGACGTCGTGGTGAACAACGCCGGGTTCCAGCACGTGGCGCCCATCGAGGAGTTCCCGCCCGAGGTCTTCTCCCGGATCCTCAAGGTCATGGTCGAGGCGCCGTTCCTGCTGGTCCGGGCCGTCCTGCCGGGCATGTACGAGCGGGGATGGGGCCGGATCGTCAACATCTCCTCGGTCCACGGCCTGCGCGCCTCGCCGTACAAGTCCGCCTACGTCACCGCCAAGCACGCGCTGGAGGGGCTGTCGAAGGTGATCGCGCTGGAGGGCGCCGAGCACGGGGTGACCTCCGTCTGCGTGAGCCCGGGCTACGTCCGCACCCCGCTGGTGGAGCGGCAGATCGCCGCCCAGGCCGAGGCCCACGGCATCGGCGCGGACGAGGTCGTCGAACGCGTCATGCTCGCGCCCGCCGCGGTGAAGCGGCTGGTCGAGCCGGAGGAGGTCGCCGAGCTCGTCGCCTACCTGTGCGGCCCGCACGGCTCGTTCGTGACGGGGGTCTCCCTCCCGGTGGACGGCGGCTGGACCGCCCGCTGAGCGGCCCGGAGACAATGAACGGTATGAGCACGCGGGTCTTCCTCGAACTCCTGGCCAGGGAGGCCTCCGCGGTCGAGTTCGAGGGGCCCGTGCTGGCGGCCAGGACCGCCGGAGCCGACGCCGCCGCGCTCGCCGAGTTGGAGGAGGCCAAGCTCGCGGCGCTGAAGGTCCGGGCGCTGCTGCGGCGCCGGGCCAGGCGCGAGGCGGAGCTGTCGGCGCTCTTCGACACGGCGGGCGACCTGGCCGCGCTGCGCGACCTGGACGCGGTGCTGGAGGCCATCGTGCACCGGGCCAGGCAGCTGCTCGGCACCGACGCCGCCTACATGACGCTGCACGACCCCGACCGGGGCGACACCCGGATGCGGGTGACCGACGGCTCCGTCTCGGCCAAGTTCCGCTCGCTCCGGCTGGCCATGGGAGCGGGGCTGGGCGGGCTGGTGGCGCAGACCGCCACGCCGTACTCCACGGCCGACTACTTCGCCGACGAGCGCTTCCGCCACATGCACGACATCGACGACGCCGTGCAGGAGGAGGGACTGGTCGCCATCCTCGGCGTCCCGCTCAAGCTCGGCGGGCGGGTCATCGGGGTGCTGTTCGCCGCCAACCGGAGCGTGCGGCCGTTCACCCAGGACGAGGTGGTGCTGCTCGGCTCGCTGGCCGCGCACGCCGCGGTGGCCATCGACAACGCCCGGCTGCTGCAGGAGACCCGCAACGCTCTGGAGGAGCTCAGCGAGGCCAACCGGCGCCTCAACGCGCACAGCGAGGCCGTGGAACGGGCCGCGCTCGCGCACGACCGGATGACCGGGCTGGTGCTGCGCGGCGGCGGCGTCGAGGACGTGGCGGCCGTGGTCACCGAGGTGCTCGGCGGTTCCCTGGCGGTGCTGGACGACGCCGGACGGCCGATCACCGGCGACCTCGGCGGACCCGGCGCGCCCGCCGCCCGGGACCGCACGCACGCCTCAGACCTCCCGCACGGCACGCACGGCGCGGAACGAGCGGGCCGAACAAACCAGATAAATCAGACGGACCGGACGGGCCAGACGGACCGGGCGGACGAGCCGGACGCCGCCGCGATCGCCGAGGCCGCGCAGTCGTCCCGGACGCTGGGCCGTACCGTCCGGCGGGGCGACCTGCTCGTCGCCTCGGTGGACGTCGGCGGCGAGCCGCTGTGCACGCTGGTCCTGCGGGCCGGTCGCCAGGTCGCCGACACCGACCACCGCATCCTGGAGCGGGCCGCGCTGGTCACCGCCCTGCTGCTGCTCTTCCGCCGTACGGTGGCCGAGGCCGAGGGCCGGGTCCGCGGCGAGCTGCTCGACGACCTGATCTCCCGTCCCGGCCTCGGCGGGCTGGGCGAGCGGGCCCGGCGGGTGGGCGTGGACCTGGACGGCGACCACGTGGTGATCGTGGTCCGGCACGACGGCGGACGCGAGCGGGCGGCCTTCTGGGCCTCCTCCCGGGCCACGCTGGAGCACGGGCTCGCCGCCCAGCGCGGCGACGAGGTGGTGCTGCTGCTCCCCGGAGACGATCCCGGGCCGCTCGCCAAACGGGTGGCGGCCGAGCTGACCGCCTCCCTCGGCCATCCCGCCACGGCCGGCGCCTGCGGCCCCGTGCGCGGCATCACCGG
>NZ_CDRNDK010000366.1:0-6477 GCF_977012225.1 Planomonospora algeriensis
CTGCCGCCCAGCACGTCGTAGCCGGCGGCTCGATCCGGTCGAGGATGCCGCCGTACAGCTCGCGGGCCGCGCGCACGCACGGCCGGGAGGAGGCGGTGAGCAGGGTGATGCCCTCCGCCGCCCGCCGGTAGTGCGCGCGCGCCCGCTCCACCTCGAAGGCCAGCAGCTCGCGCAGGGCCGGGGTGGGCGCGTTCCGGCCCAGGTCGGCGACGGGCACGCCGAACCGGTCCAGGTCGGCCAGCGGCAGGTAGACCCGGCCGCGCGCCAGGTCCTCGGCGACGTCGCGCAGGAAGTTGGTGAGCTGGAACGCCAGCCCGAGGTGGCGGGCCGGTTCGCGCGCCCGCTCCGCCATGCCGGGCAGGGGTTCGAGCACGGGCAGCATCATCGTGCCGATGACGGCGGCCGAGCCCTCCATGTAGCCGAGCAGGTCGTCGTAGGTGTCGTAGCGGGTGACGGTCAGGTCGGCCCGCATGGACTTCAGGAACGCCTCGACGTCGGCGTGGTCGATGCCGAAGCAGCGCACGGTCTGCGCGAAGGCGGGCAGCACCGGGTCCCCGGTGGCCTCCCCGGCGAGCGCGGGGGCCAGGCGCCCGGCCAGTTCGTCCAGGGCGGCCTCCCGGTCGCCGGTCATCGCGAAGGAGTCGACGATCTCGTCGGCGTGCCGGGCGAAGCCGTACAGCGCGTGCACGTGGGGGCGTTTCCAGGCGGGGAGCAGGAGGGTCGCCAGGTAGTAGGAGCGGCCGTGGCGGGCGTTCAGCCGGCGGCAGAGCTCGTAGCTGCGGGTCAGCGGGACGCCCGGCGCCACCGGCCACGACGGGGAGGGGAGCGAAGGCGCGGGCGAAGGCTCTGACGCGAGCGGGGACGGGACGCCCGGCGGGGTCATCGGCGGGCGTCCAGGATGCGCTCGGCGGCCAGCCGGCCCGAGATCAGCACCGGGGGGACCCCCACCCCCGGCGCGGTGTACATGCCGGCGAAGTGCAGGCCGGGGATCCGCCGGGCGGCGCCGCCGGGCGGAACCAGGCCGTCTGCCGGAACCGGTGGTCCAGCGCGAACGGCGTGCCCGCCGAGTGGCCGAGCCCGGCCCAGCCGGGCGGGTCGAGGGCGAGCCGGGGAGCGCCGGACAGGTCGCCGTACCCGAGGTCGGCGAGCCTGCCCAGCAGGCGCTCCTGCAGGCGCGGGGTGAGCCCGTCCCAGCGGGCGCGCTGCAGGTTGGGCGCGGGCTCCAGCACGGTGAGCGTGGCGTGCCCGGCGGGCGCGGCGCCGGAGTCGGACGCGGGGTAGGTGACGAGCAGGTTCGGGTCCCCCTGCGGCCTGCCCCGGGACAGGTCGGCGAAGGAGGAGTGCCACTCCCGGCCGAAGTGCAGGGTGTGGTGCGCCTGGCCGGGCAGCCGCCGGTCGAGGCCGAAGTGCAGCACCAGGCAGGACGGCGAGTAGCGGGGCCGGCGCAGCCGCCAGTCGCCCGCGCCGCGCGGCAGCAGCCCGGCGTGGGCGCGCGGCAGGTCGCAGGCGACCACGACGTCGCGGGCGGCGAGGCGCTCGCCGGTGTCGAGCCGGACCCCGCTGACCCCGTCAGGGCCGGCCTCGACCCTGACCGCGCGCACGCCGTACCGCAGCCGCGCCCCGGCCTTCTCCGCCACGGCCGCCATGGCCTGCGGGATGGCGTGCATGCCGCCGTGCCGGGGGAAGTAGACGCCGCCGACCGTGTCCATGTGGGCGATCACCGCGTAGACGCCGAGCGCCTGCCGGGGCGAGAGGCCGACGTACAGCGACTGGAAGGTGTGCGCCCTGATCAGCCTGGGGTCGGTGAGGTGACCGGCCACCAGGCGGTCCAGCCGCCGGAAACCGCCCAGCGCGGCCAGCCTCGCCAGGCGTGCCAGGGCCGCCGGACGGGCCAGGCTCCGCAGCCGGGTCATGTCCCGGTCGATGAACGCGTCCCACTCGACCGCGAACAGTTCGGCGAGGCGGGTGCGGAAGCGCCGGTAGCGGCCCGCCTCCGCCGCCCCGCACAGCCGCCGCACCTCCTCGGCCATCGCCTCCTCACCGGCCACGACGTCCAGGTGGGAGCCGTCGTGGTAGCGCAGCCGGTAGTACGGGTCCAGCCGCCGCAGCGGCAGCCAGGACTCCACGTCCTCGCCCGCCGCGGCGAAGACGCCGGCCAGGACGTCGGGCATGGTGAGCACCGACGGCCCGGTGTCGAAGCGGTACTTCCCCAGCCGGGCGGTCCCGCAGCAGCCCCCGGGCACATCGCGGGCCTCCACCACCGTCACGTCCCGCCCCGCGGCGGCCAGCCGCATCACCGCCGCCAGGCCACCGAGCCCGGCTCCGATCACCACGGTCGGGCCCATGCGCGCTCCTCGCTCTCCACCGGACCGGCGGGCTCTCCCTCCCGCCGGACCCGCGGGCCGGTCGGTCCGCGGGCGGTCGCTCCGTGCCCTCTGCCCGTTTCCGGCCCTTCCATCTCCCGGAATCACGCAAAGAGGCGTGCGATCACTACCGGCTTCTTCGGCCGGGACGCGCCCTGCGGATGCATCCGGTGTCCAGGGCCGTACCCGGCCCGGTCCCGGTGCGGATCTTCAGTTCGGGGCCGCACGGCGGGGCCGGACGTTCAGCCGAGCCGGGACGCTCCGTCGCCCTCGGCGCGGCCGGGGTCGTCCTCGGCGGGGTCGCGGGGCTCGGCGTACGGCTCGGCGGTCGGCGGATGGCCTGCGGCGATCTTCTTGGCGCGCATCAGCTCGGCGTCGAACTCGGCGCCCAGCAGGATCGCCATGTTGGACAGCCAGAGCCAGACGAGGAAGACCACCACGGCGCCGAGCGCGCCGTAGGTCTTGTTGTAGGAGCCGAAGTTGGCCACGTAGACGGCGAACCCGAGGGAGACCACGATCCACAGCAGCACCGCCAGCAGGCCGCCGGGGCTGATCCAGGGGAATCCGGGCTGACGGACGTTGGGCGCCGCCCAGTACAGGAGCATCACCAGGGCCGAGGCGATCAGCAGCAGGACGGGCCACTTGGCGTAGCTCCAGACCGTGACCGCGGTCTCGCCGAAGCCCAGGGCCTCGCCCGCGAGCCGGGCGAGCTCGCCGGTGAAGGTGACGATCACCGCGCTGGCGGTCATCAGGACGACGAAGACCAGCGTGAGGCCGACCCGCAGCGGGGTCAGCTTCCAGAACGGCCGGCCCTCCTCGATGTCGTAGATGGCGTTCCCGGCCCGCACGAAGGCCGCGATGTAGCCGGACGCCGACCAGAGCGCCACCAGCAGACCGAAGATCGCCACCAGGCCGGTGCCGCCGCTCCGCCGCAGGTTCCCCACCTGCTGCTCGACCAGGTTCGTGACGTCCTGCGGGGCGATCGCCGCCACCTGGCTCAGGATCGTGGAGATGACGTCCTGCCCGACCAGGCCGGACAGCGAGACCAGGACGATCAGGGCGGGGAAGACCGACAGCACCGCGTAGTAGGTGAGGGCGGCGGCCCAGTCGGCCACGTTGTCCCGCCGGAACTCTCCGACCGTCCGCTTGAGGACCCCCCACCATGCCCTCGGCGGCAGTTGCGCGGGAGTCTCGGGGACGCCGGGGCCCGCCTTCCCGGGGCCCCGGCGGTTCGCGCCGCGCTCATCTACCGGCGCTTCCCGGACCACGGGAGGCGCGCCGCGGTGGTCGCCGAGTCCTTCCCGGACCACGGGAGGCGCGCCGCGACGGACCTGGAACCCTTGCTCAGCCACGGGACACGCGCCGTCCGCACGGTCGAGCCCCTTCTGAACCACGGGACGCGCACCGTGTCGACCCGGGTGCCCCGTCCCAGCCGCGGGACGCGGACCAGCTCGGCCTTCCCGCTCCGTCCGCTCCGTCTGCGCCGCAGGACGCGGACGACGGCCAGCGCGACGGCGCCGACCACCGCCAGGGTCGCGACGGGCCGCCGGCCCGCCTCCGTCGACACCTTCTCCGCGGCGTGCCTGACCTCGGCGGGCGTGGCCTGCCGGGCCTTGTCCAGCACTTCGGGCGCCGCGCCCTTGACCCGGTCCAGCATTCCGGTGGCCGTACCGGCCGTGGCCGCGCCCATCCGCTTGAGGTCGTCGCCCATGTGGGCGGCCTTCTCCTGGACGCGTCCCTTCACGTCGGTCTTGTGCACCAGCGCCTCCACACTGTCTCCCAGTTCGCGGCGGGTCTCCTCGATCTCCCGCCGCACGGCCTCCTCCGGGGTCTCCGGTCCTCGCACCGATCCCCTGTCGCGTCTGACCAGGTCGGGCGTCTCGTCGCTCTCCCAGGGCGGGAGCCCGAGGTCGTCGGCGGGCGTCCCCTCGCCCCGGGGGCCTGCGGCTCCCTTCGGAGCGGACTCGTTCGGCGGGATGTTCAGCGATCCGCGCTCGTCCGGGGGCACCGGGGTGCCGATCTCCTGTCTGCGGGAACCGGTCGTCCCCGCGGGCGCGACGTCCCTGCCGCGGCCCGGGTCGGTCTCACTCATCGGTGTGCCCTCTCCTTCACGGCGTCGATGTCGTTCTTGACGCTGCGGATGGTCCGCTGCGGGGCGGGCGAGCCGCCCCGGACACCTGGCGCTTGCCGCGGCGTCCGAGGACCGCGGCCGCGAGCAGCAGCACCGCGCCGACGACCGCCGCGGCCGCCCATGCGGGCATCACCTGGGCGAGGAGCAGGATGACCGCGGCCACCAGCGCGCCGCCTCCGAACAGGGCGATGACCCCCGCCCCGCCGAGCATTCCCGCGCCCCGTCCCGCGTACCGGCCCTTCTCCGCGAGCTCGATCCTGGCCAGCTTGATCTCGTCCCTGACCAGTCGGGAGACCTCCTCCGAGATCCGCTTGATCAGCTCTCCAGTGGAAAGGCCCTCTTTCGTACTGTTCGCCATGTGACTCGCCATGTGACGCGCCTCCTCCCTACAGAGGTAGGCGCTACCCTCTCCTGTCACGGCAAACATGCGGCCGGGACGTCCGGCGACGACCGCCGGGTCAGCGCTCCGACCGGAAGATCAGCACCAGGACCCGCAAGCCCAGCATGGCGCTGACCGCCAGCAGGTTGTACCCGAAGAGCTGCAGGAGCCCGACCCCGGCCGTGACGGACGGCCCGCCCTCGGTGCCGAGCAGCAGGACCGCCATGATCCCGGTGGTGGCCGCCAGGACGGTCAGCAGCACCTGGTGGAGCACTCCCGTCACATAGCGCCGGTCGCGCTCGTCGGCGAACAACCGGACGTTCACCCCGAACCGGCCGTGCTCGGCGGCTCCGATGATCCGCTCCACCCGGCGGGGCAGGCGGCGCAGCATGGGCAGCAGGTGCAGCGCCTCCCGCGCCGCCGCCTCCCGGATCCGCTCCGGGCCGCCCTGCTCGGCGAGGTGGCGGGCGGAGAAGGCCCGCGCCTCGGCGACGATGTCGAATCCGGGGGCGAGCCGCGCCAGCGTGCCCTCGACGGTGCCCAGTGCCCGGAAGACCGCCGCGACCTCGGGCGGCACCGACAGCCCGTGCGCGGAGACGACGCGGAACAGGTGCGAGAACATCCGCATGTCGGGAGCGGCCCCGCTGACCAGGTGCCGGGCCATGAACCGGCCGAGGTCGCGCTCCAGCCCACGCTCGTCGATCTCGTCGGGGCGCGCCACGACCTCCAGCAGCGCGTCGCTCACACCCAGCGGGTCACCCCGGTCCAGGGCGGTCAGCAGACGCTGCAGCGCGCCGCGCAGCGCGGCGTCGAGCCGCCCCACCGAGCCGAAGTCCAGCAGCCCCAGCCGGCCGTCCTCCAGCAGCATGACGTTGCCGGGATGCGGATCGGCGTGGAACACGCCGTGCACCATGATCTGGCGGAGCAGCGTCTCCAGCAGGGTCCTGGCGAGCCCGTCCCGGTCGGTCCCCTCCGGTACGGCGCCGCCGAGCGGCGTGCCCGCCAGGCGCTCCATCACCAGCATCCGCCGCGACGACAGCTCCGGCCGGAGCGCGGGGACGTGGACCGGTTCCCCCGCGGAGGCGGCGGCCACGGCGGCCATGTTGGCGCTCTCGACCCGGAAGTCGAGTTCCTCCCGCAGCGCCTCGGCGAACCCCCGGGCCAGCTCGCCCACGCCGAACGCCCGGCCCCAGCCGGTCCGCCGCTCCAGCGACCGGGCCAGGCGCGCCACGATGTCGAGGTCCTGCTCCACCACGGCCGCGATCCCCGGGCGCTGGACCTTGACCACCACCTCTTCTCCGCCGGTCAGCCGCGCCCGGTGGACCTGCCCGATCGAGGCCGCCGCCAGGGGCTCGCGCTCGAACTCCGCGAACGCCTCCTCCACCGGCCCGCCGAGCTCGGCGACGAGCACCCGCTCGATCTCCGCCCACGGGGCCGGGGCCGCCCGGTCCTGGAGCAGCCGCAGTTCCCCGACGAACTCCGGGGGCAGCAGGTCGCTCCGGGTGGACATGATCTGGCCGAGCTTGACGAAGGTGACACCGGCCTCGTCGAGGGCCAGGCGCAGCGCCTCGGCCGTCCGGGCCCGGCCGGCCGGGGCGCTCGGG
>NZ_CDRNDK010000367.1:0-6444 GCF_977012225.1 Planomonospora algeriensis
GCGCCGGGCCGTCCGCTCGCCGTGGTGCTCGGCCTGGCGCGGGCGGGCTGCTGGCCGGGTACCTGGCGACGGTGGTCGGCGGGGCGGTGAACCTGGGCGCGGTGCACGTGGCCGCCTCCGGCCGGAACCTGCCGGCGGTCGCCGGGCCGCTGGAGCTGACCGCGCGGGGCGTGCTGGTGGCCTGGCCGATGCTGGCCGCCGGGCTCTTCGCCGCGCTGGAAGGCCTGGCGGGCTACCGGGACTCGCCGCTGCGCCGCCCCTTCGGCGGCCGGGACCCCTACGGGCCGATCTCCTCCTACGACATCAGCGGCGGACCGGCGCGGTAGCGGCCCCCGGCGGCAGGTCCGGCCTGCGCAGCCCGTGCCCGGTGGCCTGCTCGAAGGCGTGGGCCAGCCGGAGCACCCGCAGGTCGGCGAAGGGCCGCCCGACGATCTGCACGCCGACCGGGAGCCCGCCGGAGGTGAACCCGCACGGCACCGAGGCGGCCGGGGCGTGCAGCACGCTGACCCAGTAGGCCGAGCGCATCCAGGCCAGGTAGTCCGGGAGCGGCTCGCCGCCGATCTCGGTGACGTACGGCGCGTCCACCGGGAACGGCGGCACCTGGCTGACCGGCGCGAGCAGGAAGTCGTAGGCGTCGAAGAACGCGCTCATCCGCTGGTAGAGGCGGCTGCGCAGCGCTCGGCGCGGGCCAGGTCCGTCCCGGTCACCTCGCGGCCCCGCTCGACGTTCCAGCGCACGTTCTCGCCCAGCCGCTCGGGCGGCAGATCGCCGTAGGAGAGCAGGTAGTACCAGGCGCGGTAGGTGCGGAACGCCTCCTCGGCGCCGGACAGGTCCAGGTCCACCCGCTCGACGCGCGCGCCCAGCCCCTCCAGCACCGCCGGGGCCGTCGCGGTGACGCGCGCGGTCTCGGCGTCCACCGGCAGGCCGCCCAGGTCCGGGCTCCAGGCCACCCGCAGCCCGGTCAGGTCCAGCAGGTCCAGCGGTTCGGTGAAGACCGCGCCGCTCTCGGCGACCGACAGGGGCGAGGCGGGGTCGAACCCGGCCACCACGCTCATCAGCAGCGTCAGGTCGGCGACGGTCCTGGCCATCGGGCCCGACACGCCGAGGGTGAACCAGGCGGCCGTCGGGGACGGCGACGGCACCCGTCCCGGCGTCGGCCGCAGTCCCACCACGTTGCAGAACGAGGCCGGGTTGCGCAGCGACCCGCCCATGTCGGAGCCGTCGGCCAGCGGGACCATCCCGCAGGCCAGCGCGGCGGCGGCCCCGCCGCTGCTCCCGCCGGCCGACCGGGACAGGTCGTAGGGGTTGCGGGTGGCGCCGAAGATCTCGTTGACCGTGTGCGAGCCGGTGCCGAACTCGGGGGTGTTGGTCTTGCCGACCGTGATCGCCCCGGCCTCGCGCATCCGCCGCACGATCAGCGCGTCGCGGGCGGGCACGTGGCCGGCGAAGATCGGCGAGCCGTACGTGGTGCGGATCCCCGCGGTGTCGGTCAGGTCCTTGTGCGCGACCGGCAGCCCGTGCAGCGGCCCGCGCCAGACCCCGCGCGCCAGATCCCGGTCGGCGGCGGCCGCCTCGGCGCGGGCGCGCTCGGCCGCCAGCGTGACGATCGCGTTGACCGCAGGGTTGGCCTCCTCGATCCGCCGCAGATGGGCCTCGAGCAGCTCCACCGCGCTGACCTGCCGGGTGCGCAGCAGCTCCAGCATCTCGACGGCGGTCAGGTAGTGCATCATCCGCTCGTGCCGATGGAGGCCGTGACCGCCTGCGTCAGCCGTACCAGCTCGGCGGGGGCGGTCTCGATCTGCAGCCCGCGCCGTCCGGCGGAGAAGTAGACCGTCTCGAACGAAAGGGCCGAGGAGTCGACCACGGTCGGCAGCCGCTTGCGCTGCCCCAGCGGGCTGATCCCGCCCACCACGTAACCGGTGACCCGCTCGACCTTGGCCGCGTCGGCCATCGCGGCGCGCTTGCCGCCCAGCGCCGCCGCCAGCGCCTTGAGGTCCAGCCTGCCCGCCACCGGCACCACCGCGACCGCCAGGCCGCCGTCGACCTCGGCCACCAGCGTCTTGAAGATCCGCGCCGGAGGCACGCCGAGCGCGTCGGCGGCCTCCTCGCCGTAGGCCTGCGCCCCCGCGTCGTGCTCGTAGGGGTGCAGGGTGAAATCCGCTCCGGCCTGGCTCAGCGCCACCGTCGCCGGGGTGCCCTGGCCTCTGGCGTTCTTCGGCTTGCCCATGGCAGGAAGGGTAGCGACTCGGCAGGATCTACAGCGTAAGGGCCGTCCGCATGGTGGAATGCGGACGGGAGCGGGTCCCGGGGCTCCGTAGACTGTTCAGGTGATTTCCCGTACCGACCTGCGCGGCGCCCTCCCCGAGGACCTGCGCGACGTGCTGCCCCGTGCCGAACTCGACGTCGAAGCCGCCCTGGAGAAGGTCCGGCCCATCTGCGAGGACGTGCATCATCGCGGGGTCGCGGCGGTGCGGGAGTGGACGGCCCGGTTCGACGGCGTGCAGCTCGGCTCCACCCGGGTGCCCGCCGAGGCGCTCTCCCGCGCGCTGGCCGAGCTCGACCCCAGGGTCCGCGCGGCCCTGGAGGAGTCCATCCGCCGCGCCCGCCTGGTCCACCGCGACCAGCGCCGCACCGACGTCACCACCCAGGTCGTGCCCGGCGGCACCGTCACCGAGCGCTGGGTCCCCGTCGAGCGCGTGGGCCTGTACGTCCCCGGCGGCCAGGCGGTCTACCCCTCCAGCGTCGTGATGAACGTGGTGCCCGCTCAGGAGGCCGGGGTCGCCTCGCTGACGGTCACCTCGCCCGCGCAGAAGGAGTTCGGCGGGCTGCCGCACCCGGCGATCCTGGCCGCCTGCGCGCTGCTCGGCGTCGAGGAGGTCTACGCCGTGGGCGGCGCCCAGGCCGTGGCGATGTTCGCCTACGGCACCGAGGAGTGCGCCCCGGTGAACCTGGTCACCGGCCCCGGCAACATCTGGGTCGCCGCGGCCAAGCGCCTGCTCAAGGGCCGCATCGGCATCGACTCCGAGGCCGGGCCCACCGAGATCGCCATCCTCGCCGACGCGGGCGCCGACCCGGCGCACGTCGCCGCCGACCTGATCAGCCAGGCCGAGCACGACCAGATCGCCGCGGCGGTCCTGGTCACCGACTCGCCCGAGCTGGCCGACGCCGTGGAGAAGGCGCTGCCCGGACAGGTCGCCGCGACCAAGCACGCCGAGCGCGTCACCGAGGCCCTGTCCGGCCGCCAGTCCGGCATCCTCCTCGTCGACGACCTGGAGGCGGGCCTGCGCGTCGTGGACGCCTACGCCGCCGAGCACCTGGAGATCCACACCGCCGACGCCGCCGCGCTCGCCGCCCGGGTCCGCAACGCCGGGGCGGTCTTCGTCGGCCCCTACGCGCCGGTCTCGCTCGGCGACTACCTCGCCGGCTCCAACCACGTGCTGCCCACCGGGGGCTGCGCCTGCCACTCCTCCGGGCTGTCGGTGCAGACCTTCCTGCGCGGCATCCACGTGGTGGAGTACGACCGCCGGGCGCTGGCCGAGGCCGCCGCCCACGTGTCGGTGCTCGCCGACGCCGAGGACCTGCCCGCGCACGGCGCCGCCGTCCGCGCCCGCTTCGCCCCGGGCGAGCTGCCCGCGCTCACCGACTGGGAGACCCCCGCATGAGGCCCGACGACGCGACCGGTACGAGTCCGGAGGCCGGCGACGCTCCCGGCACGGGGACCGGCGGCGGCCCGCGCGTGACGCTGGACGACCTGCCCGTCCGCGACGACCTGCGGGGCCGCACGCCGTACGGCGCGCCGCAGATCGACGTCCCGGTCCGGCTGAACACCAACGAGAACCCCTACGGCCCCTCCGCGTCCCTGGTCGCCGACCTCGCCGAGGCCGTACGGCACGGCGCGGCCGGGCTCAACCGCTACCCCGACCGCGACGCGGTCGCCCTGCGCGAGGAGCTGGCCGCCTACCTCGGCCACGGCCTGACCGCCGAGCGGGTCTGGGCCGCCAACGGCTCCAACGAGGTGCTCCAGCAGATCCTGCAGGCCTTCGGCGGTCCCGGCCGCAGCGCGCTGGGCTTCGAGCCGTCCTACTCGATGCACCCGATCATCACCACCGGCGCCTCGACCGAGTGGATCTCCGGGGCGCGCGAGGACGACTTCGGGATCGACCCGGGCAAGGCCGTCGCGGCGATCGAGGAGCACCGGCCCGACATCGTCTTCCTGACCTCGCCCAACAACCCCACCGGCACCGCCCTCGACCCGGCGGTGATCGCCCGGATCGTCGAGGCGGCGCCCGGCATGGTCGTGGTGGACGAGGCCTACTTCGAGTTCGCCCGCACCGGCACGCCGTCCGCGCTGACCCTGCTGCCCGACCACCCGCGGCTGATCGTCACCCGGACCATGTCCAAGGCCTTCGCCATGGCGGGCACCCGGCTCGGCTACCTCGCCGCCTGCCCGGCGGTGATCGAGGCGCTGCTGCTGGTGCGCCTGCCGTACCACCTGTCCACGCTCACCCAGGCGGCGGCGCGCGTCGCGCTCGCGCACCGGGCCGAGCTGCTCGGCACCGTCGACACGCTGCGCGCCGAACGGGACGCGACCGTGGAGTGGCTGCGCGGGCACGGGCTGAAGGTCGCCGACTCGGACGCCAACTTCGTGCTCTTCGGGGTCTTCGACGACCGCCGCGCGGTCTGGGAGGGCCTGCTGGAGCGGGGGGTGCTGATCCGCGAGGTCGGCCCGCCCGGGTGGCTGAGGGTGTCCATCGGAACGGCCGAGGAGATGGCGGCGTTCCGCGCCGCCCTGGAAGGAATTCTGCGATGAGTCTCACCGAAGACCGGCCCGGTCGTCTCGCCGGAGGCGAGCGCGGACAGCGCCGGGGGCGCGTCGAGCGCTCCACCAAGGAGACCTCGGTGCTGGTCGAGGTGGACCTCGACGGCACCGGGATCGTCGACGTCTCCACCGGCGTGGGGTTCTACGACCACATGCTCAACCAGCTCGGCAAGCACGGCCTGTTCGACCTCACCGTGAAGACCGAGGGCGACCTGCACATCGACTCCCACCACACGATCGAGGACACCGCGATCGCGCTGGGCGTGGCGTTCCGCGAGGCGCTGGGCGACAAGTCGGGCATCCGGCGGTTCGGCAGCGCGTCCTGCCCGCTGGACGAGTCCCTGGCCCAGGTGACCGTGGACCTGTCCGGCCGGCCGTACCTCGTGCACAGCGAGCCGGAGAACATGGCCCCCATGATCGGCCCGGACTACGACACGACGCTGACCCGGCACATCCTGGAGTCGTTCGTCGCGCACGCCGCCATCTGCCTGCACGTGCACGTGCCGTACGGCCGCAACGCCCACCACATCGTGGAGGCCCAGTTCAAGGCGCTCGCGCGGGCACTGCGCGAGGCCTCCGAGCCGGACCCCCGCTCCACCGGGGTGCCCAGCACCAAGGGCGTCCTGTGAGGGGCGATGACCGATAACTGGACGGCCGTTGCGATGGCCTTCGCCGCCCTCTTCCTGGTGGGCGGCATCGTCTCCTTCCTCAAACAGGGACTGAAGAAGGGCGCGCTCCTGCTGGCCGCCCTCGCGGCCCTGGCGACCACAGCGGCGGTGCTCTGGTGGTGAAGCTCTGATGGCTCCGACGGCCAAGAAGATCACGGTCCTGGACTACGGCTCGGGCAACCTGCGCTCCGCGGAGCGCGCCCTGGCCCGGGTCGGCGCGGACGTCACGGTGACCTCCGACTACCAGGCGGCGATGGAGGCCGACGGCCTGGTCGTCCCCGGCGTCGGTGCGTTCGCCGCCTGCATGGCCGGGCTGAAGTCGGTGGTCGGCGACCGGATCGTGGCCCGCCGCCTGTCGGCGGGCCGGCCGGTGCTCGGCATCTGCGTCGGCATGCAGATCCTGTTCGAGACGGGGGTGGAGCACGGCGTGACCACCCCCGGCTGCGGCGAGTGGCCCGGCACGGTCGAGCGCCTCGACGCCCCGGTCCTGCCGCACATGGGCTGGAACACCGTCAAGGCCCCCGAGGGCACGGTGCTGTTCGACGGCATCGACGCCGACGAGCGGTTCTACTTCGTGCACTCCTACGGCGTGCGCTCCTGGGAGCTGCAGGCCGGTCCCGGGTTCACCGATCCGCTGGTGACCTGGGCCGAGCACGGCGTGCCGTTCGTCGCGGCGGTGGAGAACGGGCCGCTCACGGCGACCCAGTTCCACCCCGAGAAGTCCGGCGACGCCGGGGCCCGCCTGCTGGCCAACTGGCTCGGCACGCTCGGATGAACGTCTCGCCCGGCTCCGTGCGGGGCGCTTTCCGGGACGTCTCGCCGGGCTCCGTGCGAGGTGTTTGCCGGGACGTTCCGCGGGGCGTCCGGCGGCGTGCCCGGCAGGGCGTCCCGCGGTGCGCCCGGCGAGGCGCCCGTGAGTAAGGAGAGGCCCGGCGCCGGCGAACGGGAGGCCGAGCA
>NZ_CDRNDK010000368.1:0-6401 GCF_977012225.1 Planomonospora algeriensis
GGAGCGGCCCGCCGACCGTGGGCGGGCGCTGGTGGCCGCTGCCCGCCCCGGCCGAGGACGCCACCCAGCGGGCGCACGCCCAGGCGGAGGTGCTGCTCGAACGGCACGGCGTGGTGACCCGGGGCGCGGTCGCGGCCGAACGGCTGCCGGGCGGGTTCTCCGCCGTCTACCAGGTGCTGCGCGCGTTCGAGGAGAGCGGCCGGTGCCGCCGCGGTTATTTCGTCGAAGGCCTGGGCGGCGCCCAGTTCGCCCTGCCGGGGGCCGTCGACCGCATGCGCGCGGCCTCCTCACCGCCGCCTCCGGCGCCCTGGGACGCGTCCGCACCGCCGGTGACGACCGACCCGTGGAGCGTCCCCGCCCGCCGGGACGGCGGCGACGGACGGCGGGCCGTGGTACTCGCCGCCGCCGACCCGGCCAACCCGTACGGCGCGGCGCTGCCGTGGCCCGCGCACCCGGGCGACGTGTCCCACAAGCCGGGGCGGAAGGCGGGCGCCCTGGTGGTGCTGGTCGACGGGCATCTGGTGCTCTACGTCGAGCGCGGCGGCAAGACCCTGCTGTCGTTCGCCGGCGACGACCGCGTCCGGCCCGCCGTCGACGCCCTGGCGCTGGCCGTGCGCGACGGCGCGCTCGGCAAGCTCACGGTGGAGCGCGCCGACGGGGCCGCGATCAACGACTCGCCGCTGGCCGCCGCCCTGGAGGCCGCCGGGTTCCACCCGACCCCCCGCGGGCTGCGCCTGCGCGCCTGACTCCGGGAACCGGTCGCCCCCCGGCCACCCGGCCGGTTCCCCGGAGCCGGTCAGGGCCGGGAACCGGCCGCCTCCGCGAGCGGATCTCCCTCCGATCCGGCGGCGTCCTCCGGCTCCGCGCGCTGCCGGACCGCCTGGAGACCGACCAGGTCGTCCGGGAGCGCGTCCGGCATGTCGGCGTCGAACCGGGACAGGGTCCGGGTCCGCATGGCGACCAGCGCGGTGACCGCGATCGCGACCGCGAACAGGACGTACATCAGGCCGATGCCGCGGCCCTCACCGGTGCCGATGACGGCGCCGACGGTGCCGGCCAGCGGGCCGCCGGGCAGCAGCAGCGGTTCGAACAGGGCGGTGCCGTACGGCGCGACCAGGCCGAACCCGATCGGCAGCGTGGACCAGGCGACGAGCTGGTTGAGCGCCATGACCCGGCCGTGGAACCGCTGCGGCACCTTGACCTGGACGATCGTGGCGTAGACGCCGTTGAGCACGGTCAGCCAGAACGACATGCCGAACGCCCCCACCGCGATGACCACCAGGTCCTGCCGCACGCCGGTGACCAGGCAGAAGGCGCCGAGGGCGAGGGTGGCGAGCAGGACGCCGCGCATCCGCAGGCGGCGCGGGCCGCCCCACACCGTCATCACCAGGCCGCCGAGCAGCACGCCCAGCCCGCCGCAGAACGCGACGCGGCCCACGTCGTCGAGGGTGGCGAAGCCCAGCACGAGCGGTGAGACGAGCAGGAACAGCGGGGACAGGAAGACGTTCAGCACCACGAAGAAGAGGAGCATCCCGCGGAACCACTGATTCCCCCAGGAGAAGCGCCAGCCCTCGACCATCTCGGCGGTCAGCGACTCGCGGCGCCGCCACGCCATCGTCTTCGGGAAGCGGACCAGCAGCAGCACCGTGATCGCGAACACGTAGGAGACGACGTCCACGACGAGGATGCCCTCCAGGCCGATCACCGCCATCAGCCCGACCGCGACCAGCGGGACGACGAGCTGCGCCGTACCGGTGACCATCTGGACCACGCCGTTGGCGTGGCCGAGGAAGCGCTTGGGGACGAGCTGCGGGATGGCGGAGTTGTAGGCCAGGCGCTGGAAGGCGAGCGCGACGGAGAGCACCGCCAGCAGCGGGTAGACGTGCCATATCTGCAGGTTGCCGGTCCACAGCAGCACACCGAGGGCGAGCTGCGTGCCGAACGCGCCGACGTCCCCGGCGAGCATGACGCGCCGCCGGTCGTGGCGGTCTACGAGCGCGCCGGCGAGCGGGGAGACCAGCATGCCGGGCAGCAGCGCCAGGACCGAGAAGAGCGCGAAGTCCACCAGCGACCCGGTGGTGACGTAGATCCACAGCGGGACCGCGAACTCGGTCAGCGACGAGCCGACGATCGACACGAGCTGACCGGCGGCCACCGCGCCGAACCGCTTCATGCTCGGCGCGGGTCCGGCGGGCGTCCCGGCTCCGTACCGGTCCGCGTCCGGCCGGGAGCCCGCTCCCCGCCCGATGGGATCGGCCGGCGGATCCGGCAGGTCCGCGCCGTCCGGGGAAGCGGCGACGGGCCGCCGGGAGACGCCCTCCAGCCACCAGGTCGACCGGTCGGTACGGCCCAGCGCCGCGGTGTCGCCGGAGGCGACGGCCGGGTGGACGGCGGTGACGATGGCGGCCAGCTCCCCGGCGCGGTACTTCAGGTAGAAGTGCCCCGCCTCGTCCAGGACGACCAGCGCGGCCGAGCCGGACAGCAGGTGCCACTCGGGGTAGCGCTCCTGGTAGAACTCCGTCGCCGGGTCGCGTTCGCCGACGACGGAGACGATCGGCGCCCGAAGCGGTTCGACGCCCTCGGCGAGCAGCCGGGTGAAGTAGCGCTCGGTCTCCCGGGTGCCCTCCCGCCGGTTGTCGATGATCATCTTGAGTTCATCGCGGCTGAGCTCGTCGACGTCGAGTCCGGCGGCCCGCAGCGCGTTGGCCCACGCCTGGTCACTGCGGAACCGGTCGGCCAGGTCGGCGATCCGGCCCAGCAGGGACGAGGGCCGGGCGAAGGGGAAGATCCCGCCCAGGTAGACGGCCTCGACGGGCCGCCCCGCGGCCTCCAGCCGCCGGGCGATCTCCACGGTGAGCATGACGCCGAGCCCGCAGTGGCCGTACAGCACGACCGGGCCCCGGATCCCGGCGAGGATCTCCGCCGCGCAGCTCTCGGCGACCTCGGCGACCGGCCGGGTCTCCTCGGCGAGCCCCAGCTCCTGCCCCGGGACGGCCACCGCGTGCAGCGCCCAGTCCTGCGGCAGCGCGTCGGCCAGCGGCTGGTAGACGGCCGCGCTCCCGCCGTTGTACGGCACGCAGACCAGTGTCGCGGTGGTGCTCCGGACCGGGGTGAGGCGGTGCAGGAGGGCGCGCGGCCCGTCGGCGGCGGTCTCGGCGAGTCCGGCGAGCCCGCGGACGGTCCGGTGCTTGAACAGGTCCAGGATGCCGACCTGGCGCCCGCCGGCGGGCAGGACCCGGCGCAGGCGGGCGACCACCTGGGCGGCGAGCAGCGAGTGGCCGCCCAGGTCGAAGAAGTCGTCCAGCGCGCCGACCCGGGTCAGCCCCAGGACGTCGGCCCACACCTGGGCGATGCCCTTCTCCAGCAGGGTCTGCGGCGGCGTGAACCCGGCCTCCTGGTCCGGGCGCTCGTCGCCGGGCTCGGGGAGCCGGGCGCGGTCGACCTTCCCGTGCGACTTCAGCGGCAGCTCGTCCAGCCAGACGAAGCGCCCCGGGATCATGTACTCGGGGAGGCGGTCGGCGAGCCGGGCGCGCAGCTCCCCGACGGGGATCCGCTCCCCGACGAGGTAGCCGACCAGCCGGTCGCCGCGCAGCTCCACGACGGCCTGCGCGATCCCCTCCAGGCCGGTGAGGACGGTTTCGATCTCCGGCAGCTCCACGCGGTAGCCGCGGACCTTGACCTGCAGGTCGCGGCGGCCCAGGAAGCACAGCTCGCCCGTGGGCAGCCAGCGGCCGAGGTCGCCGGTGCGGTACATGCGGGCGCCGGGCGCGCCGTACGGGTCGGGCAGGAAGCGGTCCGCGGTCAGGCCGGGCTGCCCGAGGTAGCCGCGGGCCAGGCGGTCGCCGCCGATGTGGATCTCCCCGGTCATGCCGGGCGGGACCGGCCGCAGGTGCTCGTCCAGCACGTACAGCCGGACGCCGGGCAGCGGCCCGCCGACCGGGAGGGTCAGCGCGCTCTCGGGGGCGGTCCCGGGGGCGGCCGTGACGGCGTACGTGGCCACGCCGACGGTGGCCTCGGTGGGCCCGTAGTGGTTGGCCACCTCGGTGTGCCCGGCCAGCTCCCTGGCCCACGACCAGGTGGAGGCCTCCCCGCCGAGGATGAGCAGCCTGCGCGGGAGCAGCTCGCGGGGTTCGGCTCCGGCGAGTAGCGAGGCGAGGTGGGAGGGCGTCATCTTCAGGTAGTCGGTGCGGCCCAGCGTCCCGGCGAGCTCCTCGACCGGGGCCTGCGGGTCGAGCAGGTGCAGCTCTCCACCGGTGAGCAGCGACAGGTAGAAGACCGTCACGCCGAAGTCGAAGGAGAGCGACTGGAGCAGGGTGAAGACCGATCCGGGCTCGACGGCGAAGCGCTCCCGGACCCCGGCCAGGTAGTTCAGCACCTGCCGGTGCTGCACCCCGACGCCCTTGGGCCGCCCGGTGGTGCCCGAGGTGTAGATCACGTAGGCCAGGTGGTCGGGGGTGGTGCCGGGGTCGTCGAACGCGGTCTCCGTCAGCTCCTCGGCGTCCAGGCAGACCACCGGGTGGCCGTCCGGGACCAGGCCGCGCCCGGCCGAGGAGGTCAGGACGGCGACCGCCCCGGAGTCGCCGAGCATGTGGGCCAGCCGGTCGCGGGGCTGCTTGGGGTCGAGCGGGACGTAGGCGCCGCCCGCGATCAGCACGCCGAGGACGGCGGCGGCCAGGTCGGTGGAGCGGTCGAGCAGGACGCCCACCCGGACGTCGGGGCCGACGCCGTACCGTCCGCGCAGCAGCGCGGCGATCGCCCTGGACCGGCGGTCCAGCTCGGCGTAGGTGAGGGAGGCGGGGACGCCGCCGTCCGGGGAGCCGTCCGCTGCGGTCCCGGTACCCGGTGCGGTCCCGGCGTCCAGGTCCGTTCCGGTGTCCGGGGCGGTTCCGGTGCCCGGGGCGGTCCCGGAAGCCGGGGCGGTCCCGGAAGCCGGCGCGCAGACCACGGCGGTCGCGTCCGGGGTCAGCGCGGCCTGGGCGGCCACGATGTCGCCGAGCAGGCGGTGGCCGGTCGGTTCCGGCTCCGCGGCCGCCCCGAAGCCCAGCACGAGGTCCCGCTCGGCGTCCGAGAGCAGCGACAGCTCCCCCACCGGGGTGTCCGGGGCCGCGGCGACGGAGCGCAGCAGCGTCTCGAACCGGGCGGCCAGCCGTTCCACGGTGTCCGCGTCGAACAGGTCGGTGTTGTAGGTGAAGTGCCCGGCCAGCCCTTCGGGGGTCTCGAACAGGTACAGCGCCAGGTCGTGGCGGGTGGTCCTGACCGGCGGGGGCAGGTAGGCCAGCCGCGGGTCGTCCCCGCCGTCGGCGTAGTTCTGCAGGGCGAAGGCGACCTGGGCCAGCGGCGCGCGGCTGACGTCGCGCTCCACGTTCAGCTCGGTGACCAGGCGGTCGAACGGCAGCTCGGCGTGGGCGAACGCGTCCAGCGCGCGCTCCCTGACCCGGCCCAGGAACGCGGTGAACGGCGGTTCGCCGTCCAGGTCCGCGCGGAGCACCAGCGTGTTGACGAACATGCCGACGACGCCCTCCAGCTCGGGCAGGCTCCGCCCGGCCACCGGGGAGCCGACGCCGAAGTCCGTCTGCCCCGAGTAGCGGGCCAGCAGCACCTGGAAGGCCGCCAGCAGCGTCATGTACGGTGTCGCGTTCACCGCCCGGCCCACCTCGGTCAGGCGGCGGGTGAGGTCGGCGTCGATCCGGACGGCGAGCGAGGCGCCGTCGTAGCCCTGCTCGGCCGGTCGCGGCCGGTCGGTCGGCAGGTCGAGCGCGGGCAGCCCGGCCAGCCGGTCGCGCCAGTGGCCGATCTCGCGCCGCAGGTCCCGCCCGCGCTGCCAGAGGGCGTAGTCGCCGTAGCCGACCGGCGGGGGCGGGAGGGTCCCGCCGTCGTACAGGGCGAGCAGTTCCCGGAAGACGATGTCGTAGGACCAGCCGTCGACGACCGCGTGGTGCGCGGCCACCAGCAGCATGTGGTCGTCCGGGGCGATCCGGGCCAGGACTGCGCGGAGCAGCGGGCCGCGCTCCAGGTCGAACGGCACGGCCAGCGCGGCCTCGAACAGCTCCAGCGCCGCGTCCTGGTCCGCGGCCTCGGCGACGTCCAGCCGGACCGGGCCGGGATCGTCGATCACCAGCTCGGGGACGCCGTCCTCGGTGGTGGGGAAGCGCATCCGCAGCGCCTCGTGGCGGGCGCGACCGCGTCCAGAGCGCGGCGCAGGGCTCCTTCGTCCAGCGGGCAGCGCAGCCGCACCACGGCGGGAACGGTGTAGGCGGTCAGGCCCGGCCGGTACTGCTCCAGGAACCACAGGCGCTCCTGGGCGTGGGAGAGCGGCGGGACCGTGCCGGGCGGGCGCGGGACGACGGCGCGGGTCTCCTCCCGCCGCCGCAGCCGCCGGGCGAGCAGCGCCCGCTGGCGTC
>NZ_CDRNDK010000369.1:0-6398 GCF_977012225.1 Planomonospora algeriensis
ACCGCCGGCGGCCCCAGCGGCGCCCTGGCCGCGTTCGGCATCCCCCTCCTGGCCCTGGCGGGCGGCCTGGCCGGCGCGCTGGCCGTCTACCTGCTGGCCTGGCGGGGCGGACTGGACGGCTACCGCCTGGTACTGGTCGGCATCGGCGTCACCGCCGTGTTCGGCAACGTCAAGTACTGGCTGCTGACCGTCGGCGACGTCAACGACAGCAGCCGCGCCATGGTCTGGATCAGCGGCTCGCTCAACGGCCGGGGCTGGGAGCACGTCCACCCGGTCGCGCTCGCGCTGGCCGTACTCGTCCCGCTGACGCTGCTGGGCACCCGCTCGCTCGGCGCGCTGCGCTTCGGCGACGACACGGTGACCGGGCTGGGCGTGCGGATGAACCTCGCGCGCGGCCTGATGATCCTCGCCGCGGTGCTGCTCGCCGCGGTCGCCACGGCCTCCGCCGGGCCCGTCGCCTTCGTCGCCCTGGCCGCCCCGCAGATCGCGCTCCGCCTGGCCGGTACGGCCCAGCCCCCGCTGGTGGTCTCCGCGCTGACCGGCGCCGTCCTCACCACCGCCGCCGACCTGGTCGCGCGGACCGCGTTCAGCCCCGTCGAGCTGCCGGTCGGCGTGGTCACCGCCGTCCTCGGCGCCCCCTATCTGATCTACCTTCTCGTCCGCGTGCGCAGAGAGGCCCGTTCATGAGACTTCAAGCCGTCGACGTCAGGCTCGGGTACGGCGATCGCGTCATCGTCGACGGCCTCGACCTCGGCATCGAGACCGGTACGGTGACCACGATCATCGGCCCCAACGGGTGCGGCAAGTCCACCCTGCTCCGCGCGCTGGGCCGGCTGCTCAAGCCCTCCGGCGGCGAGGTGCTGCTGGACGGCAAGCGCATCGACCGCATGCCCACCAAGGAGGTCGCCAAGGTCCTGGGCGTGCTCCCGCAGGCGCCGACGGCTCCCGAGGGGCTGACCGTGGCCGACCTGGTGGCCCGGGGGCGGCACCCGCACCAGACCTGGTACCGGCAGTGGTCGTCCGACGACGAGTCCGCGGTGAGCGAGGCGCTGTCCATGACGGGCCTGCTCGACCTGGGCGAGCGCCCGCTGGACGAGCTCTCCGGCGGCCAGCGCCAGCGCGCCTGGATCTCCATGGCCCTCGCGCAGGGCACCGACCTGCTCCTGCTCGACGAGCCGACGACCTTCCTGGACCTGGCGCACCAGATCGAGGTGCTGGAGCTCGTCCGCAGGCTCCACGGCGAGCTGGGCCGTACCGTCGTGATGGTCCTGCACGACCTCAACCTGGCCGCCCGCTACGCCGACCGGCTGGTCGCCATGCGCGACGGCAGGGTCATCGCCGCGGGCGCCCCGGCGGAGGTGCTCACCGAGTCGCTGCTCTCGGAGGTCTTCGACCTCGATGCCAAGGTCATCGAGGACCCGGTCGCGGGCACCCCGCTGGTCATCCCCATCGGGGTGCGCCAGCCGGCGGCCCGGAGCTGACCCCCGGGGCCTCACCCTCCGCCGGTCTCACCGGTCCCACCGGGACGGCCGGCTCGGGCGCGGCCCTGCGGGCGCTCCCCGGTGACAGGCCGAAGGCCCGTTTGAACGCCCGGCAGAACGCGGCCTCAGAGCGGTAGCCGAACCGGTGGGCGACGGCCGAGAGCGGCTCCGTCGTCCGCCGGAGGTGTTCGCGGGCCAGCTGCATGCGCCAGCGCGCGAGGTAGTGCATGGCGGACTCGCCGACCAGGCCGGTGAACCGCGCGGAGAAGGCCGAGCGCGACATGCCGGCCTCCTGCGCGAGGGAGGCGACGTCCCACTCCCGCTCGGGCTCGCGGTGGATCAGCAGGAGCGCCCGGCCCACCTGCTCGTCCCGCAGCGCGGCCAGCCAGCCCCGGTTCGCCTCCGGCGACGAGTCGAGCCAGGCGCGGATCGCCTGGATGACGAGGATGTCGGCGAGCCGGGTGATGACGGTCTCCCCGCCCGGCCGCAGCGCGAGGGCCTCCCGGGAGATGAGGCGGAGCGTGCCGGCCAGCCAGTCGGCGGCGGCGTCGTCCCAGGAGTCGAGGTGCAGGACGCCGGGGAGCTGTGCGACGAGGCGCCGGGCCACCGCGTGGTCGGGCCGGACCACGCCGCAGGTGATGTGCGTGAACTCCCCGCCGCCGCCGTGCCGCATGATCTCGTACCGTTCGCTGACCTGCTCGACCGGGATCTCGAAGAGCGGCTCGGTACGGGCCTCGGGACCGCTCCGCAACCGGTGCGGCAGGCCGTGCGGGACCAGGGTGAGGCTGCCCTGCCGGAGCGGGCGCGGCTCGGCGCCGTCGACCTCGAGCAGGCACTCGCCCTCGGTGACGACGTGCAGCAGCATGAACCCGTCGAGGGCCGGCACGTGGATGCCCCAGGGGGCGGTGAGCTCGGCGCGGCAGTAGAGCGCGCCGGTGAGCCGGAGCAGGTGCAGGGTCTCGCCGAGGGGATCGGCCGGGGCGGGGAACTCACGGGCGGCGCTCGGCATGGTGCCACGGTGCCATCGATGTGCCCGATCGTCCATGAAGCTGGACGAACAGCAAAGAGAGCCGGACTTTCTTCCATTGGAAGTCCAGATGATCCGCTCCAGAGTGGACTCAACGCCGATCCGGTCCACCGGATCGGATCCCCACTCCAAGGAGCGCTCGACCATGCGGCAACGCCCTGTCCTCGTCATCGGCTCGACCGGGAAGACCGGTCACCGGATCGTCCACCGCCTCACCGGGCTCGGCCACCCGGTCCGGGGCGTCTCCCGGCGATCCGACCCGCCCTTCGTCTGGGAGGAGCCGTCCACCTGGCCCGGGGCGCTCCGTGGCGCCGGAGCCGTCTACGTCTCGTTCTCCCCCGACCTCGCCGCGCCCGGCGCACCGGCCGCGATCGAGACGCTGACCTCGTACGCGGCCGACGCGGGCGTCGAGCGACTGGTGCTGCTCAGCGGGCGGGGCGAGACCAACGCGCAGCGCTGCGAGGAGATCGTCAGCGGGGCCGGTCCGGACTGGACGCTCCTGCGGGCGAGCTGGTTCTCACAGAACTTCACCGAGGGCCATCTGCTCCCGTCGGTGCTGGAGGGCGTGATCGCGCTGCCGGCCGGCGACGTCGCCGAGCCGTTCCTCGACGTCGACGACATCGCCGACGTCGCGGTCGCCGCGCTCACCGGCGACGGCCACTCCGGCCGGCTCTACGAGCTCACCGGGCCGCGCCTGCTGACCTTCCACGAGGCGGCGGCCGAGATCTCGAAGGCCGCGGGCCATGAGGTCGGATACGTTCCCATCTCGTCGGAGCAGTTCCACGCCGCCGTCGCGCAGAACGCCGGACCCGACTACGCCGACCTGCTCACGGACCTCTGCGCCGAGGTGTTCGACGGCCGCAACGAGTCACTCGGCCACGGTGTGCGGGAGGCGCTCGGCCGGGAGCCCCGCGACTTCACCGACTTCTGCCGCGCCGCCGCCGCGTCCGGCGCGTGGACTCGATGACCGCGCCCCGCCGGGGAAACGCCCACGCGTCCCGTGCGGTCCCCGCCGTACCGGAACCACCCGCTTGTCGAAGAGGAGAGTGAAGATGCGGAACACGAGATCTCTGAAGTTCATCCTCTTCGTATCCGGCCTGGTGGTGATCGTGATCGGCGCGGCCACGCTGTTCGCACCCGTGGCCTTCAACGAGTTCAACGGCGTCGAGCTCGGCGGGGACGCCGGCCTGCTCAGCGAGGTGCGGGCCGCGGGCGGCGCCCTGCTGGCGAGCGGTGTGCTGATCATGCTCGGTGCGTTCGTCCCACGACTGGCGTTCACCGCCGCGCTCCTCGGCACCGTGACCTATCTCGGCTACGGACTGTCCCGGGTGCTGAGCATCGCCCTGGACGGGACACCCGGAAGAGGGCTCGTGCTCGCGGCGGCCGTGGAAACGGTCCTCGGACTGGCCTGCGCCCTCGCCCTCGTACTGCATCGCCGTGGCGACGCGGAACCGGACGGGTCCCCGGACCGCGGCGCTCCGTCCACGCCGGCCCGCATCGGCTGACCCGGCGCTGGGGCACAGGCGGAAACGCCGGTCCCCGGGGAAGGGGCGGGGAAAGAGGAAGGGGCCGCCTCCCGGGGTTCCCGGGAGGCGGCCCTGTCATCCCGTACGGGATCAGTCTCCCAGCAGCGCGTCCACGAAGACCTCAGGGTCGAACGGGGCCAGGTCGTCGGGGCCCTCGCCGAGGCCGACGAGCTTGACCGGGACGCCCAGCTCGCGCTGGACCGAGATGACGATGCCGCCCTTGGCGGTGCCGTCCAGCTTGGTCAGGGCGATGCCGGTGATGTTGACGACCTCGGCGAACACCTGGGCCTGGCGCATGCCGTTCTGGCCGGTGGTGGCGTCGAGCACCAGCAGCACCTCGTCCACCGTGGCCTTCTTCTCGATGACGCGCTTGACCTTGCCGAGCTCGTCCATCAGGCCGGTCTTGGTGTGCAGGCGGCCGGCCGTGTCCACGATCACGACGTCGACCTTCTCCTCCATGCCCCTGGCCACCGCGTCGAACGCGACGGAGGCGGGGTCGCCGCCCTCGGGGCCGCGCACCACCTCGGCCCCGACCCGGTCGCCCCAGGTCTGGAGCTGGTCGGCGGCGGCGGCGCGGAAGGTGTCGGCCGCGCCGAGCACCACCCGGTTGCCGTCGCCGATCAGGGACCGGGCCAGCTTGCCGGTGGTGGTGGTCTTGCCCGTGCCGTTGACGCCCACCACGAGGACGACCGCCGGGCGCTCGCCGTGCTTGGCGACCCGCAGGGTGCGGTCGGTGTCGGCGCCGATCTGGGTGAGCAGCTGCTCCTTCAGCAGGCCGCGGACCTCGGCCGGCGACCGGCTGCCCAGCACCTTCACCCGGGTGCGCAGCTCCTCGACCATCGCCTGGGTCGGCGCGACGCCCACGTCGGCGGTGATCAGGGTCTCCTCGATCTCGTCCCAGACGTCGTCGTCGAGGCGGTCACGGGAGAGCAGCTCCAGCAGGCCCTTGCCGAGGGTGCTCTGGGAGCGGGCCAGCCGGGCGCGGAGCCGTACCATCCGGCCGGCGGACGGCGGCGGGACCTCGATCGGCGGGGCGACCGGGACCTCGATCGGCCGGGCCGGGGGCGGGACGGTGGTCGTCGCCTCGTCCTCGATGACGGCGCCCCTGGGCGGCGCCTGCCTCTCCTCCTCGGGGATCGGCGGCGCCTCCGGCGGTCTCACCGGCGGCGGGGCCGCCTTCCGCCCCTGTCGGAACAGCAGGAACATGCCGCCCGCCGTCAGCACGACGACGGCGGCGATGATCAGGATCAGGCCGAGATAGCTCTCCACAACCGCCTAGTTTCCCAGACGACCGGTGATAGTCCGACCTTTCGAGGTTCGGGACGTTCCGTGTCCTTTCGGCACCGCCCGCTCCGGCACCCGCTCCGGCGTCGGCACCAAGCGCCAGTACCAGACGCCGGGACCAGACGCCGGGATCAGGCGTCTGGCTTCAACCGCTGGCTGATGACCTGGGTGACGCCGTCGCCCCGCATCGACACGCCGTACAGCGCGTCGGCGATCTCCATGGTCCGCTTCTGGTGGGTGATGACGATGAGCTGGGAGGTCTCCCGCAGCTCCTCGAAGAGGGTCAGCAGCCGCTGGGTGTTGGTGTCGTCCAGAGCCGCCTCGACCTCGTCCATCACGTAGAACGGCGAGGGCCGCGCCTTGAAGATCGCCACCAGGAACGCCACCGCGGTCAGCGAGCGCTCGCCGCCCGACAGCAGCGAGAGCCGCTTGACCTTCTTGCCCGGCGGGCGCGCCTCGACCTCGACCCCCGTGGTCAGCATGTCCTCGGGGTCGGTGAGCAGCAGCCGGCCCTCCCCGCCGGGGAAGACCCTGCCGAAGATCGCCTGGAACTCCCTGGCCACGTCGGCGTAGGCGGCGGAGAAGACCTGCTCGACCCGTTCGTCGACCTCCTTGACCACCAGCAGCAGGTCCCGGCGGGTCTTCTTGAGGTCCTCCAGCTGCGAGGTCAGGAACGCGTGCCGCTCCTCCAGCGCCGCGAACTCCTCCAGCGCCAGCGGGTTCACCTTGCCCAGCTGCGCCATCTGCCGCTCGGCCGCCCTGGCCCGCTTCTCCTGCTCCTGCCGGTCGTACGGCACCGGCTCGCCGTCGCCCGACGGGACCGGCTCACCGGGGCCGTACTCGGCGATGAGGACGTCCGGCTCGACGCCGTACTCCTCCACCGCGCGGGTCTGCAGCTGCTCCAGGCGCAGCCGCTGCTCGGTCCTGGCCATCTCGCTGCCGTGCACCCGGTTGACCAGTTTGTCGAGCTCCGCGGAGAGCTCGCGGACCCGGGCGCGGACGGACCTGAGCGAGGCGTCGATCCGGCCGCGGGCCTGCTCGGCCTCGTCGCGCTGGGCGGCGGCCGCGGCGATCGACGCC
>NZ_CDRNDK010000370.1:0-6392 GCF_977012225.1 Planomonospora algeriensis
TCGGCGGCGGTGGTGGCCAGCAGCATGCTCTCGGTGATCTCCAGGGTCAGCGCGTTCTCCGGCAGCTCGTAACGGGCCAGGACGTCCAGGACCGTGTCCCGGAACGCGCGCTCGCGCAGCTGCCGCCCGGAGACGTTGACGGTCATCGCGATGCCGTACCGCTCGTGCCAGCGCTGCGCGTCGGCGCAGGCCTGGTTCAGGACCCAGCGGCCGATCTCGACGATCAGCCCGGTGTCCTCGGCGACGGGGATGAACACGTCCGGCGGGATGGGCCGGCCGCCGGCCGGGGTCCAGCGCAGCAGGGCCTCCACCGCGTAGATCGTGCCGGAGGTCAGGTCCACGACGGGCTGGTAGGCCAGGGTGAACTCCTCCCGGGCCAGCGCCTGGCGCAGCCCGACGGCGAGCTCCGCGTGGTGCAGGCGCCGGGCGCGCAGCTCGCTGTCGAAGACGACGATCTGGTTCTTGCCGGAGGCCTTGGCCTCGTACAGGGCCAGGTCGGCGTCGCGCAGGGCGTCGGACGCGGTGGCGACGGCGGTGCCGGTCAGGACGCCGATGCTGGTGGTCAGGTACAGCTCGCGGCCGTCGACCAGGTAGGGGGCCCGCACGGTCTCCAGCATCCGCTGGGCCACGGCCATGGCCTCGCCGGTCTCCGCGCGGGGCAGGAGGATGGCGAACTCGTCGCCGCCGAGCCGGGCCAGGATGTGTTCGCCGTCGACCAGCTCGCGGAGCCGGTGGGCTGCGACGGTGAGCACCTCGTCGCCCACCGGGTGGCCGTAGGTGTCGTTGACGTCCTTGAAGGCGTCCAGGTCCAGCAGGAGCAGCGCCGGATGGGGGGCGTCGGGAGCGGCGGCGTGCGCGGTGATGACGGTGTGCAGGGCCTCGCCCAGCAGGGTGCGGTTGCCCAGCCCGGTCAGCGGGTCGTGCGAGGCGCGGTGGGACAGGCTGCGCTGCAGGGCGTCCTGCCGGTGCAGGGCGACGCGCAGGTCGGCCGCCTGCGCCAGGCTCACGCGCACGACGGTGCTCAGCCGCAGCATCAGCAGTACGGCCAGCAGCACGGTCAGCAGCGTGACCGCCCGGTTGCCGTGGGGGTCCACGGCCGTCCCGGTGCCCGTGACCACCGGGACCACCACGGAGAGCAGCGGGCTGAGCACCGTCAGCGCCAGCGCCAGCGCCAGGAGCACGGTCACCCGCGTCCGGCTGAAGGGGGCGGGCTCCTGCTCCCGGTTCGCGGCGGCCATGCTGGGGTGCAGCATGGCCGCGCCGGTCAGGACCGCCCAGCCCAGCCAGCAGGCCGTGGAGACGGCCCCGTACACCTCGTTGGAGGTCTGGTTCAGCAGGTAGACGATGTCGGAGAAGAACATGGCGGCGTAGGAGGCGCTCAGCAGGCCCAGCCCCGGCACGCGTCCGCCGTCCAGGGCCAGGCGGATCACGAGCCCGATGATGAACAGGTCGATGGCCGGCAGCGCCAGCGTGAAGACCAGGTCGGTGTCGATGTGCACGGCCCGGTCGGCGGCCGGGCCGATGAGCAGCGTCCAGAGCGGCATGGCCACGCCGACGGTGATGACGCCGGCGTCCAGCAGCGCCGCCCAGCGCGGACCGGCGGTCCGCAGGCTCATCATGACCAGCGCGGTCAGCGCCAGGCCGTAGGCGACGAGTGTGCTGATCTGGTAGGCGCTCAGCAGCAGGGGGCTCCTCAGCCAGACCCAGCCGACACCCCAGCCGAGGGCGCTCGCCAGCAGCGTGATCAGGAGACCGGCGCCTATCAGCCGCCACGGCCCCGAGCCGGTCAGCCCGTTCCGGCGCATCCCGGCCAGGACGGCCAGCGCGGAGGCCCCCGGCAGCAGCACCCAGGACAGCGTCCCCACCACCGGCGACGTGCTCGCCGCGAACGGGGCGGTCACGGCCGCCAGGCCTCCCAGCACGAGGAAGACCAGCCAGGCGTGCGGGCGGCCGGCAAGGCGGGAGCCGGTACGGGCTGCCGCGAAGAGGCTCTGCATCATGATCTCTCTGATGGCCTGCCGGGCGCTCCCGCCCGCGCGCCCGGACGGCGTGGCGGAAAGGGAGGTCGACAGCGGTTATGGGGTGGATGCGGGCCGGCCGGCGACGCGGGCCGGCTGGTTCTTCTTCTGTGGGGTCGGATACGCCCCCCATCGGTGCGCGGTCATCGGAGCTGACCGGAAGAAGGTGACGATCGGGTAAAGGATCGACCCGCTCCTGGGACGTCCTCCGAGGCGGTTCCCGGCGGTCCCTCCCCCGGGCCGCCCCCGGTCGCTCAGCTCCGCAGGCTCAGCGCGAGCCTGCGGGCGAGGCCGGTGTTGCGGCGGTGCCCGAGCCGGTGGACCGCCGTCTCCAGGGCCTCACGCTGGCCGACCAGGACCACCCACGACCGGGCCCGGGTGACGAGGGTGTAGAGCAGCCTGCGGCGCAGCATGACGCCGCCGGCCTCGGCGACGATCGGCGCGACCACGAAGGGGTACTCGCTGCCCTGGGAGCGGTGCACGCTGACGGCGTACGCGTGGGTCAGCTCGTCGAGCTCGCCGAAGCCGTACTGCACGCTCTCCCCCTCGTCGGTGCGGATCTCCAGGAGCCTGTCCTGCCGGACGACCCCGGTCACCGTCCCGGTCGTCCCGTTGAAGACGCCCTTGTCGTAGTTGTTGCGGACGGACATGACGCGGTCGCCGGTCCGGAAGACCGAGGCGCCCGACCAGTGCTCCTCCTTCCCCTCCCCGGCGGGTTGAGCCGCTCCTGGATCATCCGGCCGATCTCGACGGTCCCGGTCGCGCCCCTGCGCATCGGGCACAGGACCTGGACCTGGCCGGGGTCCACGTTCTGCTTGCGCGGGATCGCCGCCGTCGCCAGGTGGACCACCCGCTCGGCGACCTGGCCGGGGTCGTCGACCTCCTCGAACCAGAACCCCCTCCGGCCGGGGAGGTCGGGCACCCGTCCGGCCCGGATGCGGTGGGCGACCTGGATGATCCCGCTCTCCTCCGCCTGGCGGAAGACGTGCGTCAGCCGGATCCTCGGGACGGTCTCGACGCGCAGCAGGTCGGCCAGCACGTTGCCGGGCGCGATGCTCGGCAGCTGGTCGCCGTCGCCGACGATCAGCAGGTGGCTGCCGGAGGGGACGGCCGCGGCCAGGCGGGTGGCCAGGTGCAGGTCCAGCATGGAGGCCTCGTCGACCACGACCAGGTCGGCCTGGGCGGGCGTCTCGGTGAACAGCGTGCCGGGCTCCGGCTCGGGCCGGTGGGCCAGCATGCGGTGCACGGTCATGGCGGGCAGCCCGGTCAGCTCCGACAGCCGCTTGGCGGCCTTGCCCGTCGGGGCGGTCAGGGTCACCGTGCCGCCCGCCGCCCGCACCGCGGCCGCGACCGCCTTCACCGTGTGGCTCTTGCCGCATCCCGGGCCGCCGGTGAGGACGGACACGGTGCTGGTCAGCGCCATGGCCACGGCCGCCCGCTGGTCCTCGTGCAGCCCCGGGTCCTCCGGCCACGTGCGGGCGGGCAGCGTCGAGGGGGCCCGGCAGAGCCTGGTCAGGTGGGCCGTCAAGCCCACCTCGCGGCCGTGCACCTGCTTGGCGTACACCACGGTCTGGTCCGAGTCGTCGGGCGACGCCTCGACGACCACCCGGCGCTCGGCCCGCAGGGCGTCGACCGCCCGGCCGACGAGCTCCCGCTCCTGGCCGACCAGCTCGGCGGCCCTGCCGACCAGGACGTGCAGCGGCAGGTAGCAGTGCCCGTCGCGGGCGCCCGCGGTCTCCAGCGTGTCCAGGACCGCCGCGCCGATCCGCTCCGGGCTGTCCTCGGGGACGCCGGACCTCAGCGCGATCCGGTCGGCCGTGCCGAACGCGATCCCCCGGACCTGGCCGATGAGGCGGTACGGGTCGGAGGCGAGGACCTCGCCGGAGTCCGCGCCGTACACCTGGTAGAGCTTCGCCGCGAGCAGCGGGCTGACCCCGAATCCCTGCAGGACCGCCATCAGCGCGGCGATCTCCTTCTGCTCCTCCCAGGCCCGGGTGATCTGCTCCTGCCGGGCGGGCCCGATGTTGACGACCTCCTTGAGCCGCTCCGGCTCGGTGTCGATGACCTCCAGCGTCGCCTCCCCGAAGTGGCTGACGATGGCGTGGGCGAGCCGCGGCCCGATGCCGCGGATGAGGCCCGAGCCGAGGTAGATCCGGATCGCCCGGACGGTGGCCGGGGCCACCCGCTCGCAGCCGTCCACCGCGAAGTTCCTGCCGTGGCGCGGATGCTCGCCCCACGAGCCGACGAGCCGGAGCGACTCCCCGGGCTGGATCCCGGCCAGGGCCCGGCCGGAGGCGATGAAGTCCGGCACGCCCTCGGCGCTCATCCGCGCGACGGTGTATCCGTCTTCGCGGACGTACACCAGGTGTTCGACGGAAACGTCCACAGCAGGGATCCAACCGGATACGACCGACAGAAACCCGCAGGCGGGGCCCGTACGGCGCCCACCGTGCCCCGGGCGGCCCGCGGACGCGTTCCGGAGGACCTCCACAGCTCCCGGCCCGCCGCCGTCCCGCTCCGTTTCCGTACATGCACCCGGGGTAACCAGAGGGCATGCCCGACTGGGAAGCGATCTTCATGCCCGGCACGCCGCTCACCGAGATCTTCGTGCGCGGAACCGTGACGTTCCTCGCGCTGCTGGTCATGATGCGCGTCGCCGGGCAGCGCGAGTCGGGCGGCCTGGGGATCACGGACGTGCTGCTGATCGTCCTGGTCGCCGAGGCGGCGGCCGGGGGCCTGACCGGGGAGTCCCGCTCCGTCACCGACGGGATCCTGCTCGTCGCGACGATGCTGCTGTGGAGCGTCGTCGTCGACGCGGTCGCGTACCGCTGGCCGCACGCCGCCAAACTGCTGAAGGCGCGCCCGCGGCCGCTGATCGACGACGGCAGGGTGAACCCCAAGGTCATGCGCAGGGAGTTCATGACGCGCGAGGAGGTGCTCAGCCAGCTGCGGCTGCACGGCATCCAGGATCCGGCACAGGTGGAGCGCGCCTACCTGGAACCGAACGGGATGATCAGCGTGCTGCGCCGCGACCACGGCGAGACCGATCAGCCGGAGGAGCCCCCCTCCCGCGGCTGACGACCGCGTGCCCCCGGAGCCGGCGGCCGCCGGAATGCGAGCCGGCGCTCCGGTCTTCAGACCGGAGAGCGCGTCGAGGTGACGCGCCGGCACCGGGCGGGAGGCGCTCATGATCAGACTGGACCGCTTGATCAACGTCCTGGGCGGATACGGGGTACGGCTCTGCGGCCGGCCGCGGGCGCGCTCGGTGCAGCTGCGCAGCGTGGCGATGCCCGATCCGACCGACGACCAGGTCGCGGGCGACGTGCTGCTGGCGGTGGGAGCCGCGTCGGTGGCCGAGGCGGTGCGGTGGGCGGTGTCGGCCCGGGCCGCGGCGGTCCTGGTGCGCGCCGAGGCCGGCGCCGCCCACGAGGCCTTCTCCGCCGGGGAGAGCGAGGACGTGGCGGTGATGCTGGTCGATCCCGCGGTGTCGTGGAGCCAGCTCACCGGCGTCGTCTACGGGCTGGTGCTGGAGGGACGGGAGACCGAGTCGGGCCGCGGGCCGACGGACCTGTTCGCGCTGGCCGACAACCTGGCGGATGTGATCGGCGGCGCGGTGACCATCGAGGACCGGCTGTCGCGGGTGCTGGCGTACTCGCGCTCCCAGCAGGCGGGCGACCCGGCCCGGCTCGAGACGATCCTGGTGCGTCAGGTGCCGGACCGGTTGCGCGAGACGCTCCGGGCCCGGGGGGTGTTCGATCACCTGGCCTCGACGGACGAACCGGTGTTCGTGGCGCGGGACCCGCAGAACGGCCTGACCGGACGCATGGCGGTGGCGGTGCGGGCGGGCCGTGAGCTGCTGGGCTCGGTCTGGGTCACCTGCGACGGCCCGCTGACCGGGGCACGGCTCGGCGCCCTGACCGACGGCGCGCGCACGGTGGCGCTGCACCTGCTGCGCTCACGGGCGAGCGCGGATCTGGAGCGGCAGGTGGAGTCCGACCTGACCATCCGGCTGCTGGAGGGCGGCGCCGACGCCGAGACGGTGCTGAGCCAGCTGGGACTGGCCCCGGGCGCCATGCGGGTCATCGCGGTCCGCGCGCACACCGCCGCCGAGCGGCACGCCGCGCTCCTGCTGGCCTTCGAGCGGGCCACCACCGGTTTCGGCTGGTCCCGGCCGGACGCAGCACGCTGCTGGGCAACACGCTCTACACGGTCCTGCCCGGCGAGCGGGCGTCCGCGGCACGCGAGTGGGTGGCCGCGCTGCAGGCCGCGCTCCCGGCGCAGGTGCGCATCCTGGCCGGGATCGGCGCACCGGCCCAGGTCGCGGAGCTGCCGGCCGGCCGGCAGGAGGCCGACGAGTGCCTGGCGCTGCACGAG
>NZ_CDRNDK010000371.1:0-6371 GCF_977012225.1 Planomonospora algeriensis
GGCGGTCCGGACCGCCCGGCGGGCGGCCCCTGCCGCGCAAGCGGTCCAGGGCCTCGAGGGAGGGCCCGCGGACGAGGCGGTCCCCGCATGCCCATCTTGCGGCCGGCGTCCGCCCTCCGACGCGCGCCCGTCCCCCGGGAACCGTACAGACGGGGAACTCCAGCGCGAGGGATGGCACGTGACACAGACCATGGCAGAGGCCGCGACCGGCACGCGGAACGGCACGCGGAACGGCACGGAGAGCGACCCGGCGGCCGGCACCGGGGCCGGCACCGGGGCCGGCACTGAGGCCGCTGCGGCGGTCGGCGCCGTACCGGGGACGGGAGCCGACCCGGACGCCCGCCGGCTGGCCATCGAGGAGGCCGCCGCCCGGGTGATCACCGACCCGGAGAACTCCAGGACCGCCGCCGGGCTGCTGGACGGGCTGATCGCCGATGAGGCCGCCGAGCATGGGGTGCGGACCTTCTCGGAGTCCGTCGCCGCCACCCACGCGGCCGGGCTGGTCGCCGACCGGCTGGCGGAGTTCGTCGCGGCGCACGCGGCGGAGCTGGACGCGCTGGTCCGCGAGGAGACCCGGTTCGAGTACTTCGGCCTGCGCACGGTCTACGACCGCTACCTGCTGCGCCACCCGGAGACCCGCAAGGTCCTGGAGCGCCCGCAGCACTTCTTCCTCCGGGTGGCCTGCGGCCTGTCGGAGACGGTGGCCGAGGCCGCCGAGTTGTACGGCCTCATGACCACGCTGTCCTACCTGCCGAGCTCGCCGACCCTGTTCAACTCCGGCGCCCGCCGCCCGCAGCTGTCGTCGTGCTTCCTGCTCGACTCGCCGCGCGATGAGCTGGAGGCCATCTACGAGCGCTACGGGCAGGTCGCGCGCCTGTCGAAGTACGCCGGGGGGATCGGCATCGCCTGGACCCGGGTGCGCTCGCGGGGCTCGCTGATCCGGGGCACCAACGGCCACTCCAACGGCATCGTGCCGTGGCTGCGCACGCTGGACTCCAGCGTCGCCGCGGTCAACCAGGGCGGCCGGCGCAAGGGCGCTGCCTGCGTCTACCTGGAGACCTGGCACGCCGACATCGAGGAGTTCCTGGAACTGCGCGACAACACCGGCGAGGACGCCCGTCGCACCCACAACCTCAACCTGGCCAACTGGGTGCCGGACGAGTTCATGCGCCGGGTCGAGGCGGACGCGACGTGGTCGCTGTTCGACCCCAAGGACGTCCCGCACCTCACCGACCTGTACGGCCCCGCCTTCGAGGCGGCCTACCGGGCCGCCGAGGAGGCCGGGCTGGCCGTGCGGCGGGTCCCGGCCCGGACCCTCTACGGCCGGATGATGCGGACCCTGGCCCAGACCGGCAACGGCTGGATGACCTTCAAGGACGCGGCCAACCGGACCTCCAACCAGACCGCCCGCCCCGAGAACGTCATCCACCTGTCCAACCTCTGCACCGAGATCCTCGAGGTCACCAGCGACGCCGAGACCGCCGTCTGCAACCTCGGCTCGGTCAACCTGGCCGCCCACCTGGCAGGGGACGGCGTCGACTGGGAGCGGCTGCGCCGTACCGTCCGCACCGCCGTGCGGTTCCTGGACCGCACCATCGACCTGGGCTTCTACCCGACGCCCGAGGCCGAGGCGGCCAACCGCCGGTGGCGGCCGATCGGGCTGGGCGTGATGGGCCTGGCCGACGTGTTCTTCGCGCTGCGCCTGCCGTTCGACTCACCCGAGGCGCTGGAGCTGTCCACCCGGATCGCCGAGGAGATCGCGCTCGCCGCCTACGGCACCTCCGCGGACCTGGCCGCCGAGCGGGGCCGGCACCCCTCCTACGGCGAGACCCGCGCCGCGGACGGGGTGCTCCACCCCGACCACTACGGCGACGGCCGCAGCGGTGGTCACAGTGACGGCCGCAGTGACGGCCGCAGCGACGCCCGCGATGCCTTCCGGTCCGCCGCGCGCTCGCCCGAGTGGGCCGCGCTGCGGGAGCGGATCGCGCGGACCGGCCTGCGCAACTCCCTGCTGATCGCGATCGCGCCGACCGCCACCATCGCCTCCATCGCCGGCTGCTACGAGTGCATCGAGCCGCAGGTCTCCAACGTCTTCAAGCGCGAGACCCTGTCGGGCGAGTTCCTCCAGGTCAACCGCTACCTGGTCCGCGACCTGCAGGCGCGCGGGCTGTGGAACGAGTCGATCCGGGACGCGATCAAGCGGGCCGACGGCTCGGTCCAGGACATCCCGGAGATCCCCGCCGACCTCAAGGTCCTGTACCGGACCGCCTGGGAGCTGCCGCAGAAGGCGCTGATCGACCTGGCCGCCGCGCGCACGCCGTACGTCGACCAGGCGCAGTCGCTGAACCTGTTCATGGCCACCCCGACCATCGGCAAGCTCTCCTCGATGTACGCCTACGCCTGGAAGTCGGGCCTGAAGACCACCTACTACCTGCGCTCGCGCCCCGCCACGAGGATCGCCCAGACCACCGTGGCCGCTCAGGCGGCGCCCGCGACCGTCTCCGACGAGGGCGCCGTCGCCTGCTCCCTGGAGAACCCCGAGGTCTGCGACGCCTGCCAGTAGGCCCGCGCCGCGCCCGGCCCGACGGCTTCACGACGACTTCACGCACGACCCGACGACGACACGGAGAACTCTCAGCATGCTGCTCGACCCCGGCATGGACCTGACCCTGCGGCCCATGCGCTACCCGGACTTCTACGAGCGCTACCGGGCCGCCATCCGCAACACCTGGACGGTGGAGGAGGTGGACCTGCACTCCGACATCGCCGACCTGGCGAAGATGACGGACCAGGAGCGCCACCTGATCAACCGGCTCGTGGCGTTCTTCGCCACCGGTGACTCGATCGTGGCCAACAACCTGGTCCTCAACCTCTACCAGCACGTCAACGCCCCCGAGGCCCGGCTCTACCTCAGCCGCCAGCTGTACGAGGAGGCGGTGCACGTCCAGTTCTACCTGACGCTGCTCGACACCTACCTGCCCGACCACGACGAGCGGGTCAAGGCCTTCGCCGCGGTCGAGCACATCCCGTCGATCCGGGACAAGGCCGAGTTCTGCTTCCGCTGGATCGACTCGCTCGGCGACCTGAAGCGGCTGGAGACCCGCGCCGACCGCCGGGCCTTCCTGCTCAACCTCATCTGCTTCGCCGCGTGCATCGAGGGCCTGTTCTTCTACGGCGCCTTCGCCTACGTCTACTGGTTCCGCTCCCGCGGGCTGCTCGGCGGCCTGGCCACCGGGACGAACTGGGTCTTCCGCGACGAGTCCATGCACATGGAGTTCGCCTTCAGCGTGGTGGACACCGTACGCGCCGAGGAGCCCGGCCTCTTCGACGACGAGCTCGGCGCGCAGGTCGTCCGGATGATCGAGGAGGCGGTCGCGGCCGAGCTGGCCTTCGCCGCCGACCTGTGCGGCGACGGCCTGTCCGGGATGGGCGTCGAGGCGATGCGGCAGTACCTGGAGTACGTGGCCGACCAGCGCCTGGCCCGTCTCGGCATGCCCGTCCGGTACGGCACCGCCAACCCGTTCGCCTTCATGGAGCTGCAGGACGTGCAGGAACTGGCGAACTTCTTCGAACGACGGGTTTCTGCATATCAGGTAGCTGTCGAGGGGAATGTCACATTCGACGAGGACTTCTGATTATGCGTTCGTCATAGGGGAACCCTCTCGCCGTTGACCTGCACCCCGCCCTGAAGGGGGCGGGGATTCCCGTGCCGCTCACGCGGCGGTTCGCGGCGTGCCGCGAACCACGGAACGGGTGCTTGACGCTTCACCGACCCGGGCAACCCCGAGTCTCCGCATCCTGAGACGACCGGCCCGGCCGCCTGTCCGCTTCGGACTCGAACACGTTAGCGTCCATTTCATGATCGAGGAGAGCGAACAGCGGAATTCCACAGGTCGCCATCGCGCTCCGGGATGTGCTGTCCACCGGCGGCCCGTCCCCTTGACGAGGACCGCATTCATTCCCGGCCTGAAGACCATCACGCCGACTCCGCCAGCGCCTGGGACCTCAAGTGCGACATGCGCGAGCACCTGGTGAGGTTCGTCCGGGAGAAGTACCCCGAGTCGCTGCCCCGCTTCCGGGTCGAGACCTCCGCCTGACGGCCTCCCGGCGCCTCCGCGGCGGGCTCCCGCACGGCGCCGTGCGGCCCTCACGGGGTGTTCGACGGCCGGAGCACCCGGGCGGCTCCGGCGATCAGAGCGGTGGCCAGGATCCACCCGGAGGCCACCAGCGTCCAGGCCAGCCACCGGGTCCAGCCGACCGGCTCCCACGCCCCGCGCTGCTCGAAGACGCTCACCGGGACCAGCAGGTCCAGCGTGTAGACGAAGGCGTTGAAGTGCCGGACGTGGTCCGGGTCGATCTTCACCGGAGGCGTCGCCGAGAAGACCGCCGTGCCCGCGGCCAGCAGCACCACCGCCCACAGCCCGGCCAGCCAGGGGCGGTAGCCGTACCCGACGGCGACGTCGAGCAGGCGGCCCCAGAACCGGCCGGTGGGCCTGAGGGTGCCGCGGTGCTCGCGCTGCTTGGCCAGCAGCACCCGGCGGGCGTCCGGCTCGTGGCCGATCCGCCGGTACCAGGCCGCCAGCTGCTCGTACGGCTGCGGCCGGTAGCCGCCCGGGTCCCGGCCGACCCACGAGAGCCGCTCGGCGACGGTCCACGAGCCGCGCAGTGCGTCGTAGGTCAGCCCGTTCAGCTGGACCCGGTCGGGATAGGCGCCGGGGTGGTCCAGCAGCACGCCGATCCGCGAGTAACCGAGGTTGACCTCGCCCTCGATCGCCGACGGCTTGAGGATCAGCTCCTCCACCTGCATGTGGCTCAGGTGCAGGGACCGGTCGGGCGCTCTCAGCGCCGCCCGGTCGAACGAGAGCACGCCGTTGATCCGCGCCCCGCGCAGCCGTACGGTGCCCACGGCGTCGAACCCCGCGCTGAACTCGGCCGCCGAGGACTCCAGGAAGTCGGCGTAGACGGCGTACGACGCGGCCGAGGACTCCGGGAAGCCGGTGTGGCCGTACGATTCGGCGGGCGGGGTGGCGGTGATGGACGCCTCCTGCAGGTAGAGGCCGCCGTGGAACTTGGCGCCCACCATGCGCAGTCCGCCGGTGGCCCGCAGCCCCCGCAGGAACGCGCCGCCGTCCACGACCGCGCCGCCCGCCCAGATCGCCCAGCGGTGCCCGTCGTCCAGGCCGCGCTCCCGCCGCTCGGCCTCGCTGTACGGCCTCCTGACGTCCTCCATGAACCGCACCAGGTCGGGGTCGGCCGCGTCCGGAGGGCTCACCCGCGCCCTGGCGAGCCGGAGCTGGCCGGTGATGCGGGCGTTGTCCATCCGCAGACCGCGCACGGAGGAGCCGTCGAAGTCCAGCAGCCCGTCGACGGTGCTGCGCGCCGCCCGGACCCGGCCCAGTTCGCACCCGCGGAAACGCAGGCCCTGGGTCTTCGCGTCGCTGATGTCGACCGTCCCGGACAGGTGGCAGTTGAGCAGGTGGAGCTTGGCCCCGACGGCGCCGTCCGACAGGTCCAGGTTGCCGGTGATCCGGGCCCCGGCCAGCCGCAGGCCGGGCGTCGCGCCCGGCTCCGGCTCCCGCGCGCCGAGCAGCAGCGCCGCGACGACCTCGGCCCGAACCGTCCGCTCCGGCCCCCAGGACTCCCCGTTCGCCGGGTCGTCGGCCTCCGGGTCGCCGGAGCGCAGATCCACCCAGGCGCCCGTGGGGTAGGCGTCCCAGAGCCGCCGCTCGGTCGGGTTCAGCCGCCGGAAAGGGCGGTTCAGCCGCATTCGGTCTCTCCGTCCTCCGCCGGGAGCGGTCTCGTCAACCGCAGTCGCAGCAGTCGCAGCAGGAGCAGTCGCACTCGCGCAGGTAGCAGCGTTCGCCGGCCGGGCGGCCCCGCTTCCTGCTCCACCGGGGCCGCCACATCCCGCAGGTGAGGAAGGTCGCCACCCCGGCCGCGGACTTGCGCACGAACCCCGGCCGTTCGTACGAGGCCGAGGACGCGGAGGCGCCGAACGCCCGCTCGACCGCCCGCCGCACTTCGGTGCCGAGCAGCACCTCGATCAGGTGCCGGTCCTCCAGTTCCACCTCCCGCAGGGCCAGGGCCAGACCGCGGGCGGCGTCGTCGCAGAGCCGCCGGGCCTCCTCGCGGGAGGTACCGGTGGCGGTCAGCGGGTTGAACGCCCCCCGCGCGTCGTCCTCCCCGCGGTCCTCCACCGCGTCCAGCAGGTGGGCGATCCTGCCGAAGAACCGGCCCGCCTCCGCCAGCGCCTCCGCGTTGCCCGGTTTTCCCGCGAGCACCGCCGTGTGCGCGAAGGCGGCCGCCACGGCCTCCTCGGCGGGACCGGTCAGGTCGAGCAGCGTGACGCCCGGCGACCCGGCCGCGCCGCC
>NZ_CDRNDK010000372.1:0-6345 GCF_977012225.1 Planomonospora algeriensis
CCTGGCCGAGCCCCCCGCTCGACCAGCAGCGGCGCCGCCAGCCCCCCGGTCCAGGTTGGTACGGCAGGCCGCCAGCACGCCCGGCACCTCGGCCAGCCGCGCCACGGCGGCGTCCACCAGCTCGGCCTCGGGGGCCAGCCCGTGCAGGAAAGGACTGAACATCGAGGCGAAGAGCGGCCCGACGTAGAAGGAGGGATCCCGCCGCCAGGACGGCCAGGTCTCCTGGGCGACCGCCCCGCGGAGCGCGGAGACGACCAGCTCCCGGTCGATCCGGTCCTCGAACCCGTCGTCCTCCGCGCCGTCCCCACCGTCCCCACCGTCCCCGCCGTCCGTGTCTCCGGCGGCCTCCAGCCGCTCCAGCCAGCGCCGCGCCTGCGCCTCCCGGGCGGCGATGCCGGCCTCGGTGAAGTCGCCGAGGGTGCGGTCGTACCCGGGCGCGCCCGCGAGGGAGGCGCGGACGGGGTTCGCGTCGAGGTACCAGTCGAGGAAGCCGTCGACCAGGCGGGCAGAATCGGGGGAAAGATCCGTCATGCGCGGTGAGCCTACCCGGCGTGCCCGGCGCCCGGCGCTCCGCGCGCACCCTCCCCGGCACCGGGACCGACCGGGCCACCGGACCACCGGACCACCGGACCACCGGGTCGACGGGCCGGCCGGGCCGGCGGGGCCACCGCCGCCGGCCCGGAGCCGCCGAAGCGCCCCGATCAGCCGGTACGGCTCCGCCCGTCCCATAAACTACTGCTGTGGCTGACCCGAAGTTCGAGATCCAGATGCTCCACGACCGCGTCATGGTCAAGGTCGAGCAGGAGTCCGAGGAGCGGCGCAGCACCGCGGGCATCGTGATCCCGGCGACCGTGAAGATCGCCAACCGCCTCGTCTGGGGCGAGGTCTGCGGCGTCGGCGCGAACGCCCGCGCGGTGAAGGTCGGCGACAAGGTCCTGTTCAACCCCGAGGACCAGTACGAGGTCGAGGTCCACGGCCAGACCTACCTGGTCATGCGCGAGCGCGACCTGCACGCCATCGCCACCCCGCAGACCGACAACGGCACCGGCCTCTACCTCTGAGCCTCCAGGTGCCCCGCGCCGGGCAGCCGCGGAACCCGGGTCACTTTCGGGTGTAGCCGAGATAGAGCTTCTTGTTCCAGTCGGCGGCGGAGAAGGCCGCCAGTGTCCGGACGGTCCTGCCCGTCAGGTCGCTCAGGACCACGCGGTGGGTCCCGCCGGAGGCCAGGACCGCGATGAGGTGCCTCTCGTCCCACCAGCCCCAGATGCTCTGCGGCCGGATGGCCACCCGGGCGGCGGCCTTGCCCGTGGTCCGGTTCCAGACGCAGACGTGCTCGGTGTAGGAGGCCGGGCACCACGTCGCCAGAGCACGGCCCGACGGCGAGAAGGCGTCCTCACCGCCGACCGGCGTGCCCGTCCCGGTCAGCGTGCGCCGGACCGACCCGTCCTGGCCGTAGAAGCGGGTGCCTCCCCGGTGACCCGCGACGAGCTCGGCGCCGTCGGGGCTCCACCGGAAGGTCGCCGCCGCGTCCACCCCCGGCACGGTCACCGTCCGCGCCGACCCGGCGGCCGCGTCGACGATCACGAACCCGGTGGTCGCCCAGGCCGACCCGGACTTCTTCCTGACGGTCAGGACCGCCTTGCCCGCGTCGCGGGACCAGCGCGCGGAGTTCGCGACCAGGGGTTTGCGCACGGTCCGGATCCGGGTGCCCTTGCCCGACGCGACATCGAGGAGGACCACCGAGTCGTATCCGGAGCTGTAGGCGGCCGGGACCGCCAGTGCCCGGGCGCCCTTCGGCGCGACGGTGACCTCCGCGTCGCCGGTCCTCCTCGCGAACCCGGTGCCCCTACGCAGGTAGGCGGCACCCTTCAGCGTGTACGAGGTCACCCGCGCGGGGTCGGCGGAGTCCTCCCGCACGGTCGCCGAGGTGCCGGGCAGCTTGATGTCCACCGGCGCGGCCGTGTGCGCGCCGGCGTGCGCGGCGAGGGGGGCCGGCACGATCAGCGCGGCCGCGATGACGGCGCCGCGGAGCAGTCGGTGAATCCCGTGAGTCAGGGGCACGGCCGCAGCCTAGGCCGGGAGATCCTCATGATTCGAGATCTATAACGAATCGGTTGGCCTAACAAGGGCCGCGTCCGCGGCCGGCCGCCGCCTCTCCCCGCGGGAGCGGAGCGCCGACCGGGTAGGCTCATCCGGCGTGGAACCCATGGAGATCACCGCGGGCACGCTGCACCTGCGGCCGTGGCGCGCCGAGGACGCCGGGGTGGTGGGCGCGGCCCTGCGCGACCCCGAGATCCGCCGCTGGGCGACCGCCTCCCCCGGCGTCCCCGACGAGAAGGCCTGGCTCGCCGACCGGATCGACGGCTGGGCCGACGGTTCGTCGGCCTCCTTCGCCATCGCGGACTCGACCACCGGCGAGGTGCTCGGCCACATCAGAGTGCGGACCTGCGGCGCCGGGACCGGCGAGGTCGGCTACTGGGTCCTGCCCCCGGCCCGCGGGCGCGGGGTGGCCGGTCACGCGCTCGGCGCGGTCGCCCGGTGGTCGTTCGCCTGCCTGGAGCTGTCCCGGCTGGACCTGCGGCACGCTGTGGCCAACCCCGCCTCCTGCGCGGTCGCCAGGAGGAACGGGTTCGCACTGGCCCGGCTGCTCACCCAGCCGTCGCCGGACGGAGGGGACGAGCTCGTCGAGATGCACCTGCACACGCTCGCCCCGCCTGCCTGACCCGCCCGCCGAATCGCCGGCCCGGGGTCAGCGGATGAGGAGTTTCTGGGCCTCCAGGACGAGGTCGACGCCGAAGCTGAGCTTGACGCCGAAGTAGACGATGGCGGTGGCGGTCGCGGCGGCGACCAGGATGACCAGGCCCTTGACCGCGAGGTGCTGCCGGCCGAGCCAGACCATCCAGGCCGACAGGGTTCGCTTGCCGAACTCCAGCAGCCGGTGGGCCCAGTGGAACTCCAGAGCCAGCACCGCCAGGCCGGCGAAGACGACCGCCCAGCCGGGACCGGGGAACGGCACCATGATGAGCCCGGCGACGACCAGCACGCCGCCGAGCGTGCCGACGACGATCTTCAGGGTGAGGCGGCCGGCGCGGGTGGACCGGATGGCGTCCAGCCGGCCGTGCAGGCCCGAGCGGATGGGCGAGTGCTCGGCCGCCTCGGCCTTCATCGCCTCGGCGTCACCGGTCTCGCGCATGGTCGGGCCCTCCCCCTCCGCCGCTCCGGTCCCGGACGGTCGCCCGGCGCCGTCCTGGGTGCCTCGCACCCCGTCTGAGATGGCCACGTGCTCCCCCGGACAGTCGGTTTCGTTCCAGGATAGCCCGCGCGTCCGGGCTCCGCTCCTCCCCGCGGACGAGTCCGGCCTCGTGCCCTCGGAGGGCACGAGGCCGGAAGACCGTCCCGCCGGGCGGAACCGGCCGTACGGCCGGGGCCTCCCCGCGGGGTCACCTCGCGCGGGTCAGCCCGCGGTGCAGGTGACGGTGGCGGGGACGCCGTTGGCGCCGGTCCAGCTGCCGCCGAAACCGAACGAGGTGGAGGCGCCCGCGTTCAGGTTGCCGTTCCAGCCCGCGTTCTCGACGGTGACGTCCGCCCCGGTCTGGGTGTGCACGCCGCTCCAGAGCTGGGTGATCTTCTGGCCGTCGGGGAAGGCCCACTTCACGGTCCAGCCGGTGATCGCGGCGGTGCCGGTGTTCTTGACCGTCACCTCGCCCTGGAAGCCGCCGGGCCAGGAGTTGGCGACCTTGTAGGCGGCGGTGCAGCCGCCCTCGGTGGATCCGCCGGTGGTGGTCGTGAAGGTCACCGGGTCGGAGGCGGCCGAGGTGTTGCCGGCGGCGTCGCGGGCCACGACGTAGTAGGTGTAGGAGGTGTCGGCCGTCAGCCCGGTCAGGGCGAACGACGCCGAGGAGGGTGAGCCGACCTTGACGTCCGTGGCCCCGGCCTCGCGGTAGACGTCGTAGCCCTCGACGCCGACATTGTCGGTCGAGGCCGTCCAGGTCAGCGTGGCGCCGGTCGAGGTGATCGCCGAGGCGGCCGGCCTGCCCGGCTTGGACGGGTCGGTGGTGTCGTCGTCCGGGGGCGTGGTGCCGCCGTCGCCGGTGTCGGCGTAGACGATGCCGCGGCCGTTGGTGCCCAGGTAGACGCGGCCGTAGATCCGAGGGTCGCCGGTCAGGGCCTCGCCCATGTTGCCGTACTGGTGCTGGTCGTCGTTGACCCGGACCCAGGTGGCGCCGGTGTCGTCGGAGCGGAAGACGCCGGTCACGCCGCCGATCGTGGCGACCGCGTAGAGCGCCTGGTAGCTCCGGCCCTCCGCGGCCTTGCCGAAGCCGATGTTCACCGCGGACGTGATCCCGGAGAGCTTGGTGAAGGAGGCTCCGCCGTCGGTGGAGCGCCAGATGCCGGACGCGCCCTTGGCGGCGTCGCCGCCGGCGAGCCAGATGTGGCCCTCGCGGCCGGGCACGGCCTTGAACTTGACGTTGCCCTCGGCGGGCAGGCCGGTCGCGGCGGAGGCCGTGAACGTGGCGCCGCCGTCGGTGCTGGTGTAGAACTTCCCGGCGCTGAAGCCGTAGAACCTCTTGGCGTTCACCCGGTCGGACTCGACCACGGCGCCGGTCGGGATGCCGGTGGAGGCGGTCCAGCTGTTGCCGTAGCCGACCGAGTGGTGCACGGCCACGCCCTTGGGCGCCCAGACGAACCGGGAGCCGTCGGCGGCCGCGGCGACGGTGCCGCCCTCGTTGATCCCGCCGGGCTCGGTGCCCTGGAACCAGTTGGCGCCGCCGTCGGTGGAGAAGGCGACGTGGCTGTCGCCCGGCCTGTCGGCGTCGGTGAAGTTGCCCGCGCGGACCATGATGTTCGGGCTGGTCTCGGCGTAGTCGAGGCTGGTGGTCGAGGTGAAGTTCGGGGCGGTGAACATCATCGGCGGGACCTTGGTGAGGTCGGTGTGGCGGAAGCCGCCGATGTCGCCGAGCGCGCTGACCAGGGGCGCGCCGCTGGGCGGGCTGACCAGGTCGAGGACGGCGGTCTCCTCCAGGCCCTGGACCATCGGCTTGATGGTGAACGTGCCGCCGGTGTCCCACTTCTTCAGGTCCTCGGTGCCGTAGATCGTGGCGCCGGTGCCGTACATCATCCGGTTGGAGTCGAACGGGTCGATCTCCACCGACTCGTTCATCCAGCCGAGCTTGGGCGCCTCCTCCGGCGGCTGCGGGTTGGTCCCGAAGGTCAGCCACGGCGCGGAGGTGATGTCCATGGTGTAGCGCTTGGTCCGCTCGGGGTAGGAGCCCCAGTCCCAGATCCGGGTCCAGGTGGCGCCGGCGTCGGTGGACCGGAAGAAGATCGCGTCGGGCCACCAGGAGACCTGGGTGGCGACCATGATCGTGTTCGGGTTCTGCCGGTCGATGGTGAGGCCGCTGTAGCCGAAGTAGTCGTCGGCGGAGCTGGACGGGATCGGGCTGATCTGCGTCCACGCGCCGGTCTCGGTGTCCAGCTTCCACACGTCGCCCTTGGCCCCGTCGTACGGCCCGCCGGTGTCGCTGGTGGCGATGTACAGGGTGCCGGTGGTGTGGTCGAGCACGCCCTTGTGGGCGATGTGGCCGGTCGGCTGCCCGGCGACGCGGGTCCAGGTGGCGCCGCCGTCGGAGGAGCTGTAGACCGTGTTCTCCTTGTCGGCCACGCCGACGTAGATCTTCTGCGTGGTCTTGCCGGCCGCCGCCGAGGTCGGGTCGAAGGTCACCCAGACCACGCCGGGCCGGTGGCTCAGGTAGCCGTTGGGGTCGCCCGGGTCGGCGGCGTAGTTCCCGGGGTTGGGGAAGCTCGCGACCTTGGCCCAGGTGACGCCCTTGTCGGTGCTGCGCCACAGGCCGTTGCCGTCGGGCGCGCCGAGGTAGATCACGCGGTTGTCGTTCGGATCCACGGCCAGCCGCTCGCCCATCCCCCGGCCGGGCATGTTTCCGCCGAGCTTGAACGGCAGCTCGGTGGCCTGCCAGGTCTTTCCCTTGTCGGCCGAGCGCAGGATCGCGCCCTTGTTGGGGTCCCAGTCGTTGGTGTACATCCCGGCCGCGACGTAGACGCGGTTCGTCTCCACGGGGTCGGTGGCGAGGCTGACCACGCCGTTGTACCCCCACTTGTCCCAGCCGACCCAGTCGAGCAGCGGGATCCAGCTCTTGCTGGACTGCTCCCACCGGTACGCCCCGCCGATGTCGGTGCGGGCGTAGATGAGGTTCTTCTCCTTCTGGTTGAAGATGATGCCCGGGACGAACCCGCCGCCGTCGATCCGGACGTTCTTCCAGTCGTTGGTCTCGGCGGCCATGGCGGTGGCGGCGGTGGCGGCGGCCGCCAGGGCGCCGGCCGGGGCGG
>NZ_CDRNDK010000373.1:0-6343 GCF_977012225.1 Planomonospora algeriensis
CCCGGGCGATCGAGGCCGCGCAGAACGGCGGCGCCGGGATGGCGGTCGTCTGGATCGCCGCCGCCCTGGTCCTGCTGGGCGGCGCGACCGTCGTGGCGATGCGCCGCACCCGTGAGCGGACGGAGGCGCCGTGACCGCGATCGCAGAACGCGCCCCCGAGGCGGGCACGGTGCGCAGGCTGCTGGCCGGCGGGCTCGTCTCCGGAGCGCTGCTCGCCGTGGTCGTCGCCACCGCGCTCGGCGCCGAGGAGGCGGTGCCCGGCATCGAGCTGCCCGGCCCGGTGGTGGCCTACGGCCTGCCGGTGCTGCGGGTGCTGCTGGACCTGGCGGCGGTCGCGGTGGTCGGGCTGAGCCTGCTGCCGAAGCTGCTCGGGTTCGACAAGCCGGAGCGCACCGAGCCGGTGATGCGCCGGGCCCGGCCGATGGCCGTCTCGTTCGCCTGGGCGTGGGCGCTGCTGGCGCTGACCGTCATCGTGTTCCAGACCGCCGAGCTGAACCCGGGGCCGGTCCCCACCCCCGGCATGATCGCCGAGTACGTCGACAACGTGGGCGCGGGCCAGGGCATGCTGTTCAGCGCCGCCTGCGCGCTGGCCTACGCCGGGATCGGGCTGCTGGCCGTGCGGTTCGGCGAGAAGGTCCCGGCCGAGCTGCGGATCCTGGTGGCCCTGTTCGGGCTGCTGCCGATCCCGGTCACCGGCCACGCGGTGGACTCGGTCTGGCACGACCCCATCATGATCTCGATGGAGCTGCACGTGATGGGCTCGGCGGCGTGGACCGGCGGGCTGCTCATGGTCATGCTGCTGGTCGCGCGGGACCGCGGGCTGCTGGCCGAGGTCCTGCCGAGGTTCTCCCGGCTGGCGAGCCTCGCGCTCGCCGTGGTCACCCTGTCCGGGCTGGTGAACGGCCTGGCCACGATCGCCCTCACCCCCGGCACCGAACTGCCCGGCTCCCTGCTGACCAGCGAGTACGGCCTGCTCCTGGTGGCCAAGACCGCGAGCGTGGCGCTGCTCGTCCCGCTCGCCGCCCACATCCGGTTCCGCCTCCTGCCGCGCATCGAGCGGCAGGAGGCGACGGCGGTCGCCGCCTGGGCGGCGGCCGAGCTCACCGTGATGGGGCTCGCCTACGGAGTGGCCGTGGCGCTGACCACGGCGACCATCTCCTGAGGTTCGTTCTCCTCGACGGCCCGCAGCCGGTAGCGGCCCAGGAACCACTCGCCGCCCAGCCACAGGGCGGCGAGTGCGGCCCCGCCGGCCGCCATCGTCGCCGGGGAGACCAGCGGCGGGGACGCCCAGAGGTGCTGCGAGCGGAGCGCCAGGTCCACCGCGAGGGTGGCGACGAGCGAGCCGGCCAGCGCCCTGACGACCGGGATCCGGATCAGGAACGCCAGGTCGATCGCGAGCGCCCCGGCGATCAGGAAGATCGGCACCGCCGAGCGCGGGAACTCGGCCACCGCCAGGATCGGCCAGATCAGCGCGCGGTAGGCGACGTAGGCGCCGACCACGGCGGTGGCGGCGAACCTGCGGCCGATCATCGCGCGGGCGAAGACCAGCACGATCATCGCGGCGACCACCCCGTAGAGGGGGTAGACCTGGTCGGGCACCGGGAGCGAGAACTGCACCACCATGCCGCGGTCCACCGCGCGGCCCATCTGGGCCGCGGCGAAGTCCAGCAGGATCTGCTCGGCCTCCGGCCGTCCCGCGTCCCACGCCCTGATCCCGAAGACGCCGTACTCCTGGTGCTGGGCGGGGAACCAGACGTTCTCGAACATGAACACGAACAGCCCGCCGAGGACGAGCGTGCGCGTGCGCCCGGGGGGCGCGCCGACGAACCAGCCCCGGATCACCCCGCAGATCATGAAGAACGTGCCGATGTACAGCAGCATGTGCGACGGGCTCCACGAGGTGATGTCGAGCCCGTTGACGCGGTGGTTGATCAGGTCCAGCGGCACGGCGACCAGGAAGAGGCCGGTGCCCCACTGGATGAGGCGCTGCGCCGTGCGGTCCACGCCGTAGCCGGTGTAGACGTGCACGATGGTCAGGGCGACCACGATCGCGGTGCCGACGCTGTTGAGCAGATGCGGCGGCGCCAGGTCGTCGCGGAGCCACTTGAAGTGCCAGGAGACGTCCCAGGACGCCCCCAGCACCTTGAAGCAGAAGGCGACCACCCACCCGAGGTACAGGACGCGGAACAGGTCGGCGGGCGTCTCCCGGCCTGCCTTCCCCCGGGTCCAGTACGGCAGGGCCCACTGGACGACCGACGTGGCTCTTCTTCTCAAGCTCGCTGCAGGCTTCACGCGTCGAAATGATGCCTGGCGTTTACGAAGACCGCAATCGGGGACATCCCCGGGTTTCACCAGATAGCCCCAAGTCGTGGCCGTTCCGGTACGGCACGGCGACCCGGTCGCGCCGGGACCGGGTCGCGGACGGGACACCGAACGCGGAGGGGACACCGAACGCGGCGGCCCGCCCGGGTGCGCCGCTCGGGACCGGCCGTCCGGGTGCGCCGTCCGGGACCGGCCGTCCTACCCGTCCCCCGGCTCCGACAGGGCCGACCAGAGCACGGCGGGGGTCAGGGGGGTGGCGGTGATCCGGCCGGCTGCCTCGGGGATCGCGGCGGCCACGGCGTTGCCGACCGCCGCGGGCGGCCCGATGATCCCGGCCTCCCCCGCCCCCTTCATGCCGCCCGGCGTCACCGCCGACGGCGTCCGCATCAGCGCCACCTCGACCGCGGGCACGTCCGGCGCGTACGGGGGCAGGTAGTCGGCGGCCGCCTGCCCGCCGGGCCCGTACACGATCTCCTCGGTCAGCGCCATCCCGATGCCCTGCACGACGCCGCCGCGGATCTGCCCCTCGACGATCGCCGGGTTCACCACGACGCCGCAGTCGTTGACCGCCCAGTAGCCCTCCACCTCGACCGCGCCCGTCTCCGGGTCGACGGCCACCGCCGCCGCGTGCGCGCCGAAGGCGTAGGTGTAGGCCGCCGGGTCGTAGGTCGCCCGCTCCTCCAGCCCCGGTTCCATCCCCTCGGGCAGGTCCCAGGCCCGCCAGGCCGAGAGCGCGATCTCCGCCAGCGTGCGGCGGGCCGACGGGTCCCCCTTGACCCGCACCGCGCCGCCGGAGAGCTCCAGGTCGCCGGGGGCCGCCTCCAGCTGGTGGGCGGCGATCGCGACGATCTTCCCGCGGAGCCGTTCCGCCGCGCCGATCAGCGCCGCGCCGCCCAGCACGAGCGAGCGGCTGGCGATCGAGCCCACCGGGGAGTACGGCGTGGCCGCGGTGTCCCCCAGCAGCACCCGGACCCGCTCCAGCGGCACCCCCGTGCGGTCGGCGGCCAGCTGGGCCAGCGCCGTCTCGATGCCCTGGCCGATGGCCGCCACTCCGCAGGAGACGACCACCGAGGCGTCCTGCTCCATGCGCAGCACCGCCGTCTCGTACCCGCCGGACTGGATGCCCGCCTGCCGCATCGCCTCCGAGGGGCCCATGCCGGTGGACTCGACGTGGCAGGAGAACCCGATCCCGCGCCGCCGCCCGTCGGCGGGGCGCGCCGGCCGGCCCTCCCGGACCATCGTGCGCAGCTTCTCCAGCGCGGCCGGGTAGTCCCCGGAGTCGTAGGGCTGCCAGGTGCGGGAGGTGTGCGGCAGCTCGCCGGGACCGAGCAGGTTGAGCAGCCGCAGCTCGACGGGGTCGGCGCCCAGCCGCCGGGCGGCCTCGTCCACCAGCCGCTCCCGGGTCCAGGTCGCCTCGGGCTGCCCGAACCCGCGGTAGGAGCCGGTCGGCGTGGTGGTCGTCACCGCGGCGCGGATCCGCGCGCCCGCCCGGTCGAACCGGTACGGCCCGGGCAGCGAGAGCGCCGTGACCGCGATCGGGGAGATGCCCACGTTCGACGGGTGCGCGCCCAGGTCGGCGAGGATGTCGCAGTGCAGCGCCCGGAACCGGCCGTCGTCGTCGAAGGCGAGCCGGGCGCGGTGCACGGCGTCGCGGGCCGGCAGGGTGGCGGTCAGGTGCTCGGCGCGCGACTCGGTCCACCGCACCGGGCGGCCCAGCCGTACCGCCGCCAGGCAGACCAGCGTCTCGTCCGGGTAGACGTGCTCCTTGCCGCCGAAGCCGCCGCCGGTGTCGCACGCCAGCACGCGCACCCGGTCGAAGCCGAGCCCGAGCGCGGCGGCGACGTGGTCGCGGACGTGGTGCGGCGCCTGCGTGGAGGTCCACACGGTCAGCGCGCCGTCCTCGAACGAGGCCACGATCCCGCGCGGCTCCACCGGGTACGGCGCGACCCGGCCCAGCCGGGTGGTCAGCTCGACCACGTGCCCGGCCGCGGCGATGGCGGCCTCGCACTCGTCGGCCGGGTCCCCGAGGGCGAAGTCGGTGACCAGGTTGGAGCCCCACTCCGGGTGGAGCAGGGGCGCGCCCTCGGCCAGCGCGAGGTGCGCGCCGACCACCGCGGGCAGCTCCTCGAAGTCCAGGTCGAGAAGTTCGGCCGCGTCGTGGGCCGCCGCCTCGCTGCGCGCCACCACCAGGGCGACCGGCTGCCCGGCGTAGCGGACCGTCTCCTCCAGCACGGGGTAGTCCGCCATCCGCTGGCCGGGGGCGAGCGCCACGCACGGCAGCCGCACCCCGGCGGCGTCCGCGGGCGTCAGCACGTCCAGCACCCCGTCGGCGGCCAGCGCCGCCTTGACGTCGCACCGGACCAGCCGCCCGTGCGCGACCGGGCTCCGTACACGACCGCGTGGACCGTGCCCGGCAGGCGGACGTCCCCGGCGAACCGCGCCCGTCCGGTCACCAGCCGGGCGTCCTCCCGGCGCGGGACCCGCGCCCCGACGTAGCGGTGATCATCGCTCATCACCTGATTGTGGACGGCGCGGCGGCTCCCGCCAACGGCCCGCCGGCGTGCGGCGGGATACGGACGCCCTCAGAACCCGGTGGCGCGCGGCCGATATCCAGCCGGAGAAGTCCGCCCACGCGGCCGGACCGGCCGTCCGCCTGAGATTCCTCTCAGGGAGCATCCGGTTTCGGACAGTAGGCTCCAGCCCATGAAGCTCAGGGGAAGGGCGGCCGTCTGGATCGCGGTGGCCGCCGTGCTCGTCGCCGGCGTCGCGGTGTGGCTGGTGTGGCCGTCGGAACCGCAGGTGCGGGTCCAGCACCAGATGATCACCGTGGTCGACGGCCCGGCCGACGACCAGCGGGTCGTGCTCGACACGAGCTTCTTCCCGCCCGCCGGGGGCGGCAAGGCTCCCGCGGTGCTGCTCGCGCACGGGTTCGGCGGGAGCAAGCAGAGCGTCCGCGACTCCGCGCAGCGGCTGGCGCAGGAGGGTTACGCCGTGCTGACCTGGTCGGCGCGCGGCTTCGGCCGCTCCACCGGGCAGATCGCGCTCAACTCCCCCGACTACGAGGTCAAGGACGTCCGGCAGCTGGTCGACTGGCTGGCGAAGCGGCCCGAGGTCCGGCTCGACGCGGGCGGCGACCCGCGCGTGGGCATCGCGGGCGGCTCGTACGGCGGCGCCATCGCGCTGATGGCCGCCGCCCACGACGACCGCGTCGACGCGATCGTCCCCCAGATCACCTGGTACGACCTGGCCGACGCGCTGTTCCCCAACGCCACCGGGCAGGGCCCGCAGAGCGGCGTGTTCAAGCGCATGTGGGCCGGGCTGTTCTTCAGCCGGGGCGGCCCGCAGGCCGGCGGCGGCCTGGCGGCGCTGGCCGGTCAGGGCGGTCAGGGTTCCCGGGACGGCGAGGACGGGCAGGACGGCGAGGACGGGAGCGGGAGCGCCGGGGGCGGGCCGGGCCCGGAGGCGGCCCGGCCGCCGACGGCCGAGGAGGTCCGGTGCGGCCGGTTCCTACCGGAGATCTGTGACATGTACCAGCAGGTCGCCGAGACCGGCCGGGCCACCGCCGCCGCCGTGGAGACCCTGCGCGGGTCCAGCCCGGTCTCGGTGCAGGGCAGGATCAAGGTCCCGGCCCTGCTGCTGCAGGGGCAGCGCGACTCGCTGTTCCCGCTGGGCCACGCGGACGCCAACGCGCGCGCCATCGCCGCGACGGCGCGCCGGTCCGCGTCGCCTGGTTCGACGGCGGCCACGACGGCGGCGACGGCGAGGTCGACTGGCTCCACGAGCAGACCCTCGGCTGGTTCGACCACTACCTGAAGGACGCCGCGGCGCGTTCCGCGGCCGCCTCCGGGAACACCGCCTCAGGGGACACCGCTTCCGGGAACACGATTTCCGGGAACACGGCTTCCGGGGACGCGGGCGCGGCGAAGGACGCGTCCGCCGGAGCGGACGCCCCCTCCGGCCCGCCCGGCGTCGCGGTGTTCACCGTCACCCGTGACGGCGGCCGCGACCACGGCACCCGCCG
>NZ_CDRNDK010000374.1:0-6324 GCF_977012225.1 Planomonospora algeriensis
CTCTCCGGCCGGGACGGCGTGCTCACCGGCCGGGACGGCGGCCAGGCCGCGCCAGAGCAGCAGCGCGGCCGGGGCGACCAGGCAGCGGCACGCCCAGGAAGACCCAGCGCCAGCCGAGCTGCTCGACCACCACGCCGGTGATCGCCGGCCCGACCATGGAGGGCACCACCCAGGCCCCGGCGAAGACCGAGAAGACCTTCGGATGCGTCCGGGCGGGGTAGACCCGGGAGACCAGCACGTACAGCGCGACCTGGAAGAGCCCTCCGCCGAAGCCCTGCACGAACCGGCCCAGCACGAACACGTCCATGGTGGGCGCCGTGCCGGCCACCAGCAGTCCCGCGACGAAGGCGGCCACCCCCGTCCAGAGCGGGACCACCGGCCCGCGCAGGTCGCCCCACCGCCCGCCCAGCACGGTGGCGGTCATCCCCGCGGCCAGCGCCCCGCTGAAGGCCAGCGCGTACAGGCCCAGCCCGTCGAGCTCGCGCCCGACCACCGGCATCGCGGTCGCCACCGCCAGCGCCTCGAAGGCGACCAGCACGATCAGGGCCACCATGCCGATCGTCACCGCGCGGTGGCGCCGCGCGAATATGCCCGGGGGAGGTTCCAGAACCGTCGTCGTCATGATCGGACCGTACGGCCGCCGCTCCGGCGGGCGCATCGGCCGGGCGGGTCAGCCCTTGGACGTAGGACTCCCGGCGTCCCGGACGTAGGAGGCCAGGCCGCGCAGCATCAGGTCGAGGCCGAACTCGAACCGCTCGTCGCCGTCCGGGCCGGTCAGCGCGTCGACGTGGGCGGTGAGGCGGGGGAAGCGGTCGGCGGGCAGGTTCCGGTAGAAGGTCTTGATCTGGCCGAACGTCTCCTCCAGGAAGGACTCGACGTCCTTGTCGCTGCCGCGCTGCCGGTTGAGGTAGAGCGCGCTCTCGTAGGCGTCGGCGCAGATGTAGATGCCGAACCGGTCGAGCATCAGCGCGGCGATCCGCGGCGGCACGCCGCCGGCGAGCATGATGGCGAGCTGTCCCTCGGCGATGCGCAGCGCGTTGGGGCTGGTCGGGATGTTGGCCAGTCCCACCCGGGCGATGTCGGCGTGCGAGCTGAAGACCCGGAAGGCGTCCATGACCATCTCCCTGAGCTGCTCCAGCCAGCGCTCCGGATCAGGTTCGGGGACGTGGATCTCGGCCATGACCCGGTCGTAGATCAGGTCGAGCAGCTCCTCCTTGTTCGCCACGTGGGCGTAGAGCGAGGCGGGACCGGTCCCGAGCTCCTGGGCGACCCGGCGCATGCTCAGCGCCTCCAGCCCTTCGGCGTCGACGATCCGCAGGCCCGTGGAGACGATGAGCTCCCTGCTCAGGGCGGCGCGGGGAGCGCTGGGGGCGCGGGTCTTGCGCCAGGGCGGTGCGGGGATGTCGGTCACGCGGCGATGGTACCCCGCCGGATTTCCTCCCGGCGAACGCCGTACCGGGAACGAACGCCGTACTTGACGCGAACGCTGTTCGTTTATATAACGGCGTTCGTAGATTACGAACACTGTTCGCGACACGTCGCGCGCCCCCTTCGGAAGGGACCCCTCATGACCCGCACCGCCACCACCGGCCCCGAGGTCGCCGTCGAGCCGTACCGATGGCGCTGGCCCGCCCTCTTCGTGATCCTCCTCGTCGAGGTCATGGACCTGGTCGACTCCGTGATCACCAACATCGCGGCCCCGTCGATCCGCGCCGACCTGGGCGGATCGACCAGCATGATCCAGTGGCTCGGCGCCGGCTACACCATGGCGATGGCCGTCGGGCTGATCACCGGCGGGCGCCTCGGCGACATCTACGGCCGCAGGCGCATGTTCGTGGTCGGCGCCCTGGGCTTCACCGCCGGCTCGCTCCTGTGCGGCCTGGCCCTCTCCCCCGAGATGCTGACCGGCGCGCGGATCCTGCAGGGACTGTTCGGCGCGGTGATGCTCCCGCAGGGCCTGGGCATGATCAAGGAGATGTTCCCGCCGAAGGAGATGGCCGCCGCGTTCGGCGCCTTCGGGCCGGTCATGGGCCTGTCCATGGTCGGCGGGCCGGTGCTCGCGGGCTGGCTGGTCGACGCCGACCTGTTCGGCGCCGGCTGGCGCATGATCTTCCTGATCAACCTCCCGCTCGGCCTGCTCGCGGTCGCCGGGGCCGCCGCCATGCTGCCCGAGTCCCGCGGCGAGCACGCCTCCCGGCTGGACCTCACCGGCATGGGGCTGGTCTCCGCCGCCGCCTTCCTGCTGGTCTACCCCCTGGTGCAGGGACGCGACCTCGGCTGGCTGGCCTGGACCTTCGCCTCCATGGCCGCCTCGGCCGCGGTGCTCGCGATCTTCGCCCGCCACCAGACCCGCAAGCGGCGCGCAGGCGGCGACCCGCTGCTCGAGACGGGCCTGTTCCGCAAGCGCGCCTTCACCGGCGGCCTGGTCACCGGCCTGGTCTTCTTCACCGCGCTGGTCGGCTTCTCGATGGTGCTCGGCCTGTACTTCCAGCTGGGCCTGGGCTACGACCCGCTCAAGGCGGGCCTGGCGAACCTGCCCAGCGCCGTCGGGACGGTGCTCGGCTTCATCGCCGTCAACGCCGCCGGGCTGGCGCAGAAGGCCGGCCGGCGGCTGATCCACCTGGGCGCCCTCGTGATGGTCGCGGGCCTGGCCGGCATCGCCGTCACCCTCGACCTGGCCGGCGCGGGCGTCACGCCGTGGCAGCTCGCCCCCGCCCTGCTCGTCACCGGCACCGGCATGAGCATGGTCATGGCGCCGTTCTTCGACATCGTGCTGGCCGGCGTGGAGCCGCACGAGTCCGGCTCCGCCAGCGGCACGCTCACCGCCGTCCAGCAGCTCGGCGGCGCGCTCGGCGCCGCCGCGGTCGGCACGCTCTTCTTCGGCCTGCTGGAGGGCGGCCGGGCCTTCCCCGAGGCGATGCGGACCACGCTCTGGGTCTCCGGCGGCATGGTCGCCGTCGCCTTCGCCGCGGCCTTCCTGCTCCCGCTCCGGGCCCGTCCCGAGGAGGAGGGCGCCGGGCACTGAGCGTCCCGGCGGCCGGACCCGCGGAGGGCATGCGGCGGGCCGGCCGAAGCGCCCGGAGACCGAGCGCCGGACGTCCCGGCGGAAGACGGGCCCCCGTGCCGCCTCCCGCCGGGACGGGTCCGTCAGCCCGCCGGGCGCTCCAGGTGGCGTTCGGCCCAGCGGCCGATGTCGCGCCGCTCGATCGCGGCGGCCATCAGGTCGGGGAAGGCGTCGGGGGTGCAGGCGAAGGCGGGCACCCCCATCGCGGCCAGGGCCGCGGCGTTCTCCCGGTCGTAGAAGGGCGCGCCCTCGTCCGACAGCGCCAGCAGCACGATCACCTGCACCCCGGCCGCGGTCATCTGGGCGACCCGGCGGAGCATCTCCTGCCGGACGCCGCCCTCGTAGAGGTCGCTGATCAGGATGAAGATCGAGTCGGTGGGCCGGGTGATGAGGCCCTGGCTGTAGGCGATGGCCCGGTTGATGTCGGTGCCGCCGCCGAGCTGGGTGCCGAACAGCAGCTCCACCGGGTCGTGCAGCTGGTCGGTGAGGTCGACGACCGCGGTGTCGAAGACCACCAGCGACGTCCTCAGCGACCGCATCGAGGCGAGCACCGCCCCGAAGACGCTGGAGTAGACGACCGAGGCGGCCATCGAGCCGCTCTGGTCGATGCAGAGCACCACCTCCCGCTGGACCGCCCGCTGGCGCCTGCCGTACCCGACCAGCCGCGAGGGGATCACGGTGTTCTTCTCGGGCAGATAGTTCTTCAGGTTCGCCCGGATCGTCCGGTCCCAGTCGATGTCGGCGACCCGCCGGGGCCGGTGGGTGCGAGCCGAGCGGTCCAGCGCACCGGTCACCGCGGCCTTCGTCTTCTGCACCAGCCGCCGCTCCAGCTCGGAGACGACCTTGCGGACCAGCGCGCGGGCCGACTCCCTGGCCTTCTCCGGCATCACCTTGTTGAGCGACAGGAGCGTGCCGACCAGGTGGACGTCCGGCTCGACCGCCTCGAGCATCTCCGGCTCCAGCATCAGCCGGGTGAGGTTCAGCCGCTCGACGGCGTCCTTCTGCATCACCTGGACCACGGTCGAGGGGAAGTAGGACCTGATGTCGCCCAGCCAGCGGGCGACCCTCGGCGCGGACGCGCCCAGCCCGCCGCTCCGCTCCCGCGAGCCCTCCCCGCCGCCGTTGTAGAGCGCGGCCAGCGCGCCGTCCATCCCCGCGTCGTCCCGCTCAGCGCGCACCCGGTGCCGTCGGCGTCGCCGCCGAGCACCAGCCGCCAGCGGCGCAGCCGCTCTCCGTCGCCCGTCCGGGCCTCCCCCGTGATCACGCCGCCCATCAGGCCCTCCCCAAAATCGCCAGCACGGTCCGCACGGCCGCCGCCGCGCGCTCGTCGTCCACGTCGTCGGCGGCCCCGGCCGCCTCCGGTGCCGCTCCCGGGCCCAGGACGCGGACCCGCTCCCCGATCGAGCGGCGCTCCGGTGCGGCGAAGGCGCCGAACGCCCGCCGCAGCAGGGGCAGCACGTCCACGAACGCCTCCGGGGCCAGCCCGGACAGCCACCCGTCGACCAGCCCGAGGAGCCGGGCGTCGTGGACCAGCAGCAGCCCGCCGCCCGAGGTGAACCCCTCGATCCAGGCCGCCGCGCGGGCGGGCGGGTGCCCGGCGGACATGGCGCGGGACATGCGCCGCTCCGCCCGGGCGGTGTCGAGGTCACCGGCGTCCAGCAGGATCCGCACCAGCCGCCCCTCGATCAGGCCGTGCAGGTCGGAGCGGCGGGACACCGCGCGGAGCGCGCCCAGCCAGCGCGTCCTCGGCCGGTCCTCCGCGGGCTCCGGTACAGATCCCGCCGCCCGCTCCTCCGGCGGACCCTCCCCGGCGTCCAGCAGGCCGACCGCGGCGTGCACCGCGTCGACGTGGCGACCAGGTCGCGGGCGCGTCGTCGCCAGCCCGGCCGCCGCGCGCCAGCCCGACGCAGATCCGGGTCAGCAGCGCCTCGGCGATCGAGGACAGCCCCGCCGCGGGCGTGCCGCGCACGTCGCCGTAGCGCTGGGCCCTGACCATCGCGGGCAGCGCCGCCATCAGGTGGGTCACGTCCCCGTCCAGCGCCGCCCGCGCCGACAGCGCGTCCAGCACGTCCGGCAGCGCCTCCGGCAGGCCGGCCAGGAGGCTGCGCTCGACCAGCGCCGTCAGGTCGGCCAGGGAGGCGGCGGCGGACGCCAGGTCCCGGACGCGGGTGGCGGCGGCGGCCGGGACGGTGGTGCCCCAGGCGCCCGCCTCGATCAGGTCGATGTCGAACTCCGGACGCCAGGCGAGGGTCCACGATTCCCGGAAGGTGCCCTTGCCCGTGCTCTCCCGCGGACCGCCCCAGCCCACCCCCAGCAGGCGCAGGCGGTGCAGCAGCCTGCTGCGCTCCAGGTCGAGCGGCTTGCGCAGGTCGAGGTCGAGCTCGCGCTCCAGTGCCTCGGGCTTGAGCCGCAGCCGCCGCTGCTCGGCGCGCAGGTGCCGCTGGAGCGGGACCATCGGGGTGGCGTCGGGGACGTGGCCGAGCCTCTCCCCCACGACCATGCGCCGCCCGATCAGCTCCACCGGCAGGTCGTCGCCCTCGCACAGGACCGCCCTGGCCGCCTCGGTGACCTCCGCGAGCCCGGCCAGCGGCCGCCCGCGGAGCACCGCCAGGGAGCGCGCCAGCCGTACGGCCTCGATGACGTGCGCGGAGGAGACCGGCAGGTCCTCCTCCCGCAGCACCCCGGCGGCCTCGGTCAGCCACCGCTCCACCGGCCGGTCGGGCGCGGCGAACAGGTGGTGGTACCAGCCCGGGGAGGTCACGCCCGCGCCGTACCCGCTCCAGGCCGCCAGCCGCCCGTAGGTCCACGGCACCCAGGTCGTCTCCACCTTGGCCTTGGGCAGGCCCCGCAGCAGCGCGTCGTCCGCCTTCGCCGCCGGCAGCCCCGCGCCCCAGGACTTCCCTTTGCCCGTGCCCGGCGCGCCCGGCGCGCCCGCCAGGGCGGGCACGTGCCAGGCGCCGCAGACCACGGCGATCCGCTCGAACCCGTCCTTGACCGCCCCGCGGACCGTGCGGCGCATGAAGGCCTCGCGCCGCGCCTCGTGCGCGTCGGGGACGTACCCCTCGCGGACCGCGGCCATCGCCTCGGCGATCACCTGGAACGGCGTGTCGCCGCGGTGCTCGACCGCGTCCTCCCACCACCGCTCGGGGTCGTCGTAGCCGGCGGCGCGGGCGAGCGCCCCGATCGGATCGACCCGTACGGCCCGCGCCCCGCCGTCGTCGAGGTCCGCGGGACCGCCACCGTCCCCGGCGGTCCCGCCG
>NZ_CDRNDK010000375.1:0-6310 GCF_977012225.1 Planomonospora algeriensis
GGCTGCTGCGCGCCCGCGGCGTCCGCGCCGAGGACGTCGTCGCGGTCGCCGTGCCCCGCTCGGCCGACATGGTCGTCGCCCTGCTCGGCGTGATGAAGGCGGGCGCCGCCTACCTCCCCCTCGACCTGGACCACCCGGCGGACCGGGTGGCGTACATGGTCGAGGACGCCCGGGCGCGCGCCGTCGTCTCCACGGCGGACCTCGCCGGCGACCTTCCCGCGACCTCCGCCCCCCGGCTGCTCCTGGACGACCCCGCCGTCGCGGCCGAGCTGGCCGCGCTGGCGGACACCGACCTGACCGGCCTCGCCGACCTCTCCGGGCTGGGACTGGCCCGGGCCGCCTACGTCATCTACACCTCGGGGTCGACCGGCCGGCCCAAGGGGGTCGTGGTCTCCCACGACGGCATCGGCAGCCTCATCGCCACCGCCGTCGAGCGGCTCGGCGTGGACGCCGCCAGCCGGGTCGTGCAGTTCGCCTCGGCCGGCTTCGACGTCGCCGTCTGGGACCTCGTCATGTCCCTGTGCGTGGGCGGTACGGCGATCGTCGTGCCCGCCGAGCGGCGTGTCGCCGGGCAGGAGCTGACCGGTTACCTCGCCGAGCACCGGGCCACCCACATGATCCTGCCGCCGTCGCTGGTGGCCGCCCTGCCCGCCGAGTGCGAGCTGCCCGAGGGCGCGGTGCTGGTGGTCGGCACCGAGGCCGTCCCGGCCGAGCTGATCGCCCGGTGGGGGCGGCGCATGCGGGTCGTGGTGGCGTACGGCCTGACCGAGGCGACCGTCAACTCCACGCTCTGGCTCGCCGACCCCGATCTGCCGGGCCCGGTGCCGATCGGCGTGCCGGACCCGGGCACCCGCTGCTATGTGCTGGACTCCGCGCTGCGGCCGGTGCCGCCCGGCGCCGTGGGCGAGCTGTACGTCTCCGGGCGCGGCCTGGCCCGCGGCTACCTCGGCAGGCCGGGCCTGACCTCCGAGCGGTTCGTCCCCGACCCTTCGGGGCGCCCGGGACGCGCATGTACCGCACCGGCGACCGGGCCCGCTGGCGCGCCGACGGCGACCTCGACTTCCTCGGCCGCTCCGACGGCCAGCTCAAGATACGGGGCCACCGCATCGAGCCCGGAGAGGTCGAGAGCGCCCTGATGGCCCATCCCGCCGTCGCGCAGGCGGCGGTCGTCGCCCGCGAGGACCACCGCGGCGTCAAGCGCCTGGTGGCCTACGTGACCGGAGCCGGGGCGGGAGAGACGGCCGTCGCCGGGGACGGGTCTGAGACCGGAACCGGGGCCGGGCCCGGGGCCGATCCGCGACGGGCGTCCGGGACCGGGACCGGGCCGCGGGGCATCGACGTGGCGGAGCTGCGGCGGTCGGTGGCAGGCGCACTGCCCGACCACATGGTGCCCGGCACGATCGTGGTGCTGGACGGCGTGCTCCCGCTGACCCCGAACGGAAAACTGGACCGGCGTGCCCTGCCGGAGCCGGAGTGGACGGCGCAGGCGGGCGGCGCCGCTCCGTCCACTCCCGCCGAGCACGTCCTGGCCGGTCTGTTCGCCGAACTGCTCGGCCTGCCGGCGGTGGGAGTCCACGACGGCTTCTTCGAGCTCGGCGGCGACAGCATCGTCGCGATCCAGCTGGTGAGCCGGGCCCGCCGCGCCGGACTGGCCATCACCCCCCGGGACGTCTTCCGGCTCCGGACCGTCGCCGCGCTCGCCCGCGAGCGGGCCGGTCAGGCATCGGCGCGGGAGGTCCACGATCCCGGCGTCGGCGCCGCCCCGGCGACCCCGATCATCCACTGGCTGCGCGAACTCGCGGAATCCGGCGGGCCGATCGACGGCTTCCACCAGGCCGTGACGGTGCGGGTCCCGGCGGATCTCACCACCGAGCTGCTGGCCGCGGCGGTGCAGGCCGTCCTGGACCACCACGGCATGCTGCGCGCCCGGCTGCGGCGGGCCGGCGGATGGACCCTGGAGGTCCCGCCCCCCGGCACGGTCCGGGCGGCCGGCCTCGTGGAACGGGTGGAGGCCGAGGAGGGCGCTCTGCGCGAGGCGGCCGCCGAGCAGCGCCTCCGGGCCGCGGGGCGGCTGGCCCCCGAGGACGGCCGGATGCTCCAGGCGGTCTGGCTCGACGCCGGACGGCACACCCCCGGACGGCTGGTGCTGGTCGCCCACCACCTCGTCGTCGACGGCGTGTCCTGGCGCATCCTGCTGACCGACCTCGCCCAGGCCGCCCGGTCCCTCGCCGCCGGGCGGCCGGTCTCCCTGCCGCCGGTCGCCACCTCCTTCCCGAGCTGGTCGCGGATGCTGGCCGCGGACGCCCTGACCGCCTCCCGCCGGACCGAACTGGAGACCTGGCGGGACGTGCTCCGCGAGCCCGTCCCGTCCCTCGGCCTGCGCCCGGCGGCCCCGGAAGCGGGCACGGCGGCGGGCGCGGAAGCGGACACGGCGGCGGGCGAGCGCTCGCTGACGGTGTCGCTGCCCGGCGAGCAGACCGCCCCGCTGCTCACCGGGCTTCCCGCCGCCTACCACGGCACGGTCAACGACGTCCTGCTGACCGCGCTCGCCGTCGCCGCCGCCCGCTGGCGCCGGGAGCACCCGGCCGCCGCCGGCACGGGCCGGGGGCTGCTGCTGGCGATGGAGGGGCACGGCCGCGAGCAGGACGACCTGGCGTACGGGACCGGCCCTGCGGGCGGGGCCGACCTGTCCCGCACCGTGGGCTGGTTCACCAGCGTCTTCCCGGTCCGGCTCGACGCCGGTGACGCCGCCGGTGACGCCGTCAGTGACGCCGCCGGTGACGCCGTCAGTGACGTCGCCGGTGACATCGGCGGTGACATCGCCTGGGCGGAGCTGCGGCGCGGCGGGCCCGTCGCCGGCCGCGCGCTCAAGCGGGTCAAGGAGCAGCTGCGCGCCCTGCCCGGGTCCGGTCTGGGCTACGGGCAGCTGCGTCACCTGAACGAGGAGACGGCGGGCGCGCTGGCCGCCCTGCCGCAGCCGCAGGTGCTCTTCAACTACCTCGGCCGCTTCCAGGCGGGTGAGGACGGGGACTGGCGGCCCGCCGCCGACGCCGATCCGCTGGCGGCCGGACGCGACCCCGGGATGCCGCAGGCGTACCCGCTGGAGGTCAACGCGGTCGTCCGCGACGGCTCCGCCGGACCGGAGCTGAGCGCGACCTGGTCGTGGCCGGAAGGGGTCCTCGACCCCTCCGGCGCCGCCCGGCTGGCCGGCCTCTGGCTGGAGGCGCTGCGGGGACTGGCCGCGCATGTGGCCGAGCCGGGCGCCGGGGGGCACACCCCCTCGGACTTCCCCCTGGCGGAGATCGGCCAGGAGGAGATCGACGAGCTGGAGGCGGCACCGCACGGGCTGTGCGACGTGCTGCCGGTCACGCCGCTGCAGCAGGGGCTGTTCTTCCACGCGCTCTTCGACGAGGACGCCTCCGACGTCTACACCGTCCAGCAGGTCATCGAGCTGACCGGCGACGCCGTGGACGGTGCCGCCGGGGGGACCCTGCACCGCGCGGTGCAGGGGCTGCTGGAGCGCCACCCGCTCCTGCGCGCCGGTTTCCGGCAGCGGCCCGACGGCCGTGTCGTGCAGTTCGTCCCCGGTGCGGTGACCGTGCCGTGGCGGGAGATCGACGTGCTGCGCCCCGGCGGCGGGCCGGTCCGTGCCGCGGAGGGGGAGACCTCGCACCTCGCGGAAGGGGCGGCGCGCACCCTGGAGGAGACCGTGCGCGCGGTCGCGGAGGAGGAGCGGGCCCACCGGTTCGACCTCGCCTCGCCACCGCTGGTGCGGGCCGTGTTCGTCCGCGGCGCGGACCGCCACCGGCTGGTCCTCACGCTGCACCACCTGGTCGCCGACGGCTGGTCGGTGCCGATCATGCTGCGCGACCTGCTCGACGGGTACCGGACCGGCACGGAGGAGACCGGGGCCGGGGGAACCGGTGCGGACGGGACCGGGGCGGCGGCCGGCCTCCCCGCTCTCGCGCTCTGCCGCGCGTACTTCTCCTGGATGGAGGAGCGCGACCGGGAGGCGGCGCGCGAGGCGTGGCGGCGGGCGCTGGCCGGACTGGAGGAGCCGACCCTGCTGGCACGGGCCGTCCGCGACAACGGGGCTGCCCGCGACGGCGGGGCCGTACCCGAGAGTGAGGCCGTACCCGACGGCGAGGCCGTACCCGACGGCGAGGCCGTACCCGGGCCGATCGGGCAGGTCCGCGGCGAGCTGACGGCGGAGCTGACCGCGGGGCTGACCGCGTGGGCGCGGGCTTGCGGGCTCACCCTGGGCACCGTGGTCCAGGGCGCCTGGGGACTGCTGGCCGGACGCCTCACCGGCCGCCGCGACGTCGTGTTCGGCACCACCGTCTCCGGGCGGCAGGCCGCCGTCGAGGGTGTCGAGTCGATGGTGGGCCTGCTGGTCAACACGCTGCCGGTACGGATGACATGGCGACCGGACGAGCGCCCGGCCGAGCTGCTGACCCGGCTCCAGGACGCCCAGGCGGACCTGCTCGACCACCAGTATCTGGGGCTGGCGGAGATCCAGCGGCTGGCCGGGTTCACCGGCCCGGACACGCGGAGCCTGTTCGACACCCTCGTCGTGATCGAGAACTACCCCGTCACCGGGGACCTGCGGGCCCCCGGCGGCGCCGTCGCGATCACCGGCGTCGACGTCCGCGACGCCTCCCACTACCCCCTCTCCCTCACCGTGGTGCCCGGCGACCGGCTGGACCTGCGGCTCGACTACGACACCGGGCGGTTCGACGCCGGTACGGCCGCGCGGCTCGCGGCGGGGCTGACCCGCCTGCTCGAAGAGATCGTCGCCGACCCCGGCCGCCCGGTCGGCCGGTTCGACCTGCTGCCCGCCGCGGACCGCGAGCGGGCGGCGCTCACCGGGGAGGTCAGGCCGGTGCCGGAGGAGACGCTGGCGGCGGCCTTCACCGCGCGGGCCGCCGCGTCGCCCGGCGCCACGGCGCTGGTCTCCGGCGCGGAGGAGGTCTCCTACTCCGAACTGGACCGCAGGGCCGAGGCCCTCGCCCGGCGGCTGGCCGCCCGGGGAATCGGCGCGGGCCGGTTCGTGGCGGTGGCGGTCCCGCGTTCGATCGACATGGTCGTCGCGCTGCTCGGCGTGCTGAAGGCGGGCGCGGCGTACGTCCCGCTGGACGTCGACTACCCCGCGGACCGGCTGGCGTTCATGCTCGCCGACTGCGGCGCCCGTGCCGTCGTCACCACGGCGCGGGCCGCGGCCCGGCTCCCCGAGGCGGACGGCGTGGAGTTCCTCGTGATCGGTTCCACGGAAGCCGGGCAGGAGGCCGGGACCGGCGCGGGAACCGAGCCCGCCGGCGCGGAGTCCGGGACCGGCACGGGAACCGAACCCGCCGGCGCGGAGTCCGGGGCCGCCGGTGGGGCCGGGTCCGGAGCGCGGACGGCCGGGCCCGGCGATCCCGCCTACCTGATCTACACCTCCGGCTCGACCGGCCGCCCCAAGGGCGTCGTGGTCCCGCATCGGGCGATCGCCGGACACCTCTCGTGGGCGCAGGGCGAGTTCCGGATGGGCCCCGGCGACCGGATGCTCCAGCAGGCGTCGGCGAGCTTCGACGCCTCCGTCTGGCAGATCTTCTGGCCGCTGTGCACCGGCGCCGCCGCCGTGCTCGCCGAGCCCGGCGGGCACTTCGACCCGGTCTACCTGGCCGGTCTCATCCAGGAGCGGCGCGTCACCGTCCTGGACATCGTCCCCTCGATGCTCCAGGCGTTCCTGTCCACCGACGAGGTCACCGCCGACCCGGCGTGGGCGGCGAGCCTGCGCAAGGTCTTCGGCGGCGCCGAGGCGCTGACCGCCGGGACCGCCCGCCGCTGGCGGGAGCTGACCGGCGTGCCGGTGGACAACTGCTACGGGCCCACCGAGGCCACGGTCCAGGTCACCTGGCAGGACGGGGCCCGTCCCGTCGCCGGCGAGACCGTACCGATCGCGCGCCGGTCTGGAACACCCGCCTCTACGTCCTCGACGCCTGCCTGCGGCACGTCCCCGAGGGCGTGCCGGGAGAGCTCTACGTCGCCGGAGGGCAACTGGCCCTGGGCTACCACGGCCGTCCCGGCCTCACCGGCGAGCGGTTCGTCGCCGACCCGTACGGCCCGCCGGGCACGCGCATGTACCGCACCGGCGACCTGGTACGGCGCCGCGCCGGCGGCGCGCTGGAGTACGTGGGACGGACCGACCACCAGGTCAAGATCCGTGGCAACCGTGTCGAGCCGGGCGAGGTCGAGGCGCGGCTGGCGGCCGAGCCCGGCGTCGCACGGGCCGTGGTCGTGGCCCACGGCTCCGGGACCGCCGAGCGCC
>NZ_CDRNDK010000376.1:0-6309 GCF_977012225.1 Planomonospora algeriensis
AGGGCGACCGCCACCAGCCCGGCGCCGGCGAGGGCCGCCGCTGGCACGGGGTACGGCGGGCGCGCGCCGCCGCCGACCACGGTGAGGACGACGATCATGAGACCCTCGACGGCGATCAGCGGCGGAAGCAGGGCGCGCGTCCACTCCCACCACGGCACGGCGGGAACGGCGGACCGCGCCCGCGGACCCGGCGCCGCCCGGAGCCGTGACGCGGAGCCGCCCGCGGAGGGCGATCCGCCCGGGAGCCGGGTGACGGTGGGCTGGGCGTCGACCGTCATCATCACCAGGGTCGGGACGTTGTCCGGTGAGAGGCCGGCGTCCGGCGGCAGCCCGGTGCCGGGCGTACCGCCCGTCCGGATCACCTTGAACAGGCCGGGGGCGATGACGGCGGCGACGATCACCTGGGCGGCGAGGGTGCCCAGGCCCACGCCGGTGATGCCGTGGGCGCGGAAGAAGACGAACGACAGTCCCACGACCAGGACGCAGAGCAGCGCCTGGAGCAGCAGCAGCGCCCGCACGCGGCTGCGGGCGCGCAGCACGCCCAGGTGGATCTCGATGAGGGCGTGCGGGATCGAGGCGATCGCGAGCAGCCGCAGCACGTCCGCTCCGTGCTCGGCGTAGGACTCCCCCCAGCCGAGCCGGAGGATGAGCGGGGCGGCCAGCGCCGTCACCGTCACCGCGGGGACCAGGAGCATCATGGTCCGCCGGAGGGCGAGCCTGCACCTGCCCGCGAGCGCCGCGGGGTCGCCGGCCCCCTCGATGGTCAGGGAGATGGCCATGTTGAGGGCGAGCATGTCGAAGACGCCGACGAGGGTCACCGCCGCGCCGTAGTAACCCGCCATGCGCGCGTCCACGCCCCCGGACACCAGCGCGGGCACGAGGTAGACGCTGGCCAGGATGAGCAGCGTGCCGGGGAAGTCGCCGGCCAGGAAGCCGCCGATCCTGCGCAGCGGGGGCGGCGGGCGGTGGGCGCTGCGGGCGGCGGCCCGCGGCGCCAGCCTGGTGAAGATCGCGATGCTGATCGGCACGACGGTGAAGGCCACCGGGATCGTCCAGGCCAGGAAGATCCCCGAGCCGGGAAAGGACGGGGCCAGCACGATCAGCAGCCCGAGCTTCGCCACCCCGACGGCCACCCCGATCAGCGGCACCCAGGGCGCCTTGCCCAGCGCGGTGAGCACCACGTCCTGGAGCGTGAACACGCACCACAGGACGACGGCCAGCAGGAACCAGGCCGCGGGCGCGAACCCGGTCAGGCCGCCGAAGTTGGCGCCCCAGGACGGGAGCGTGGACAGGAAGAGCCCCGTCGCGGCGGCCGCCGCGCCGCCGCCCACCAGGTAGGTGCAGCCGACCAGGCGGCCCGTCGCCCGGCCGCTCTCGGGCAGGAACCGGGTGAGGGCGCCGACGAAACCGAAGGCGGTGAGCGCCGCGAGCAGCCGCATGGCGGCGATCAGCGCGAAGCCGCGGCCGTAGTCGGCGTCGCTGTAGAAGCGTGCGGCGACCGTCCAGTAGGCCAGGCCGAGGGCGCCGGCCGCACCGGCGTTGACGATCAGTGAGTAGGCGTTGCGGAGCAGGGGATCGTTCAGGTCCTTGGGGAGGCGGTCCCGCAGGGCGCCCAGCGGCCCTCGCCGCCGCTCCGCGCCCTCCGTCCTCCCCGCCGGCACACTCGTGTCAGTCACCGCCCATTACCCGTCCCGACCCGCAGCAGGGCGCCGGTCCGGTGCAGCCCGTAGCGGGTGCGCCGTACGAGCGCGTATCCCTTGGTGAGCGCCCGCTCGCGCAGGTAGAGCAGGGGCAGGCCCTGCCCGGCGATCACCTTGGCGAACTTCATCGGCGAGGTGTGCTCGGTGACGGTGAGCCGCGGCAGCGCCAGCAGCTCGTCGCCCTCGCAGAAGGCGTCGTTGGCGACGGCGCACGCCGTCCAGTAGCCGGCCCTGCGGACCTCCCGGCGCACCCGGGCGCTGGAGTAGCCGTAGGGGTAGGCCATGGCGGCCACCGGGCGGTCGAGGCGGTCCTCCAGCAGGGCCTTGTTCCTGCGCAGCTCGTCGCGGAGCTCCCGGCCGGGGAGCTGGTCGAGCTGCGGGTGGCTGTGGCTGTGCCCGCCGATCTCGACGCCGCAGGAGACCGCCTCCCGGATCTGGTTCCAGGCCAGGGTGGGGCCCAGCGGTCGTCCGGCGGACTCCGCCCCGGCGTCCCGGATCCAGCCGGTGGTCACGAAGACCGTCGCGGGATAGCCGTACCGGGCGAGCAGCGGCAGCGCCTCGTCGTGGAAGTCGGCGTAGCCGTCGTCGAAGGTGATCGCCACCGGCTTGTCCGGCAGCGGGCCGGTCCGGTTCACCCCGGCGACCAGGTCGGACATGGTCATCGGGGTGAAACCCTGCTCCCGGAGCAGCTCCAGCTGCTCGGCGAAGCGCCGCGGTGAGACCGCGAGCGGCCGGGTCTCCTCGGTCGGCCGCTCGCTCACCGCGTGGTACATCAGGATCGGAACGCGTGTCATGATCGCCTCGACTTCAGACGTGTCGTGCCCACCACATAGCCCCAGCCGGTCCAGGCCAGGCCGACGACGATGGCGAAGGCCCTGGCCAGGCCCGCCGGGTCGCCCCGGAGCGCCGCGCCGATCCCGCGCAGCACTCCGGCGGGCAGGGTCCTGGTCGCGTACGCCCTCTCGCTGGAGAGGCCGTCCTGGGCGCCGACGCTGGAGGCGACCAGGGCCTTGGACAGGCCCTCGGCGTAGCAGCGGGACCGGAAGTAGGCGAACCGCTCCCGCTGCGCCGAGACCTTGTGCCCGATCACCGCCGCCGGCTCGAACAGCATCACCGCTCCCGGAAGCCGCTGGGAGAGGCGGATGCAGAACTCCGTCTCCTCGCAGCCGAGCGGGCGGCTCCTGCAGCCCTGCACGCTGCGGCCGATGCCGGTGTGGAAACCGCCCGCCGCGCCCACGACCTCGCGGCGGAAGGCCGCGTTGCCGCCCATGACGTTGCGGATCGGCGCGCGGACCGCGGGCATGCCCACGTAGGTGCACCCCACGGTCCAGTCGAACTCCGGCGGGAACCAGCGCGGGCGACGGCCCGTCGCCCACAGCGGCCTCGTCAACCCGCCCACCCCCACGACGGCCGGGTCCTGGAAGCCCTCCTCCAAAGCCTCCAGCCAGCCGGGCTCCGCCACCGCGTCGTCGTCCAGGTACGCCACGACGTCGCCCGAGGCGGTCGCCGCGCCGGTGTTCTTGCCACCGGACAGCCCCTGCTCGTGCGCGTTCTCGACCACGATCGCGCCGGGGTACTCCTGCTTCAGCCGCAGGTGCAGGTCCGGGTTGTGATCGACGACCAGGATGACCTCGTACGGCTTGCGCCGCTGCCGCTCGACCGACTCGACGGCCGCCCGGATGTCCTCCCAGCGGTCTTCCGTGTAGACGCAGATGACGACGCTGATCTTCATGGTCAGGCGGCGCCCTGGTCCGCGGCGGGGGTGGCGGTCCGCGGCTCGGGCACCCTGGCCGTGGAGCGGCCGCGCCACTCCTTGATGATCGTCCTGAGCACCCGGAGGCCGTCGCGGACCGCGCGGAGGTTGCTCTCCCCGTGGATGCGGCAGCGCTCGTGACTGGGCACCTCGTGGATCTTCAGCCCGGCCTTGGCCGCCCGGATGTTCATCAGGGTCTCCACCTCGAAGCCCGCGCAGTCCACGTTGAGGACGCCGAGGTGGCGGGCCCAGAAGGCGTTGTAGCCGTAGCACAGGTCGCTGTACTGGGTCCCGTAGATCTTGTTCACCAGACCGGTCAGCGCCTTGTTGCCGAGCGTGCGGGTGAAGGTGAGGTCGTCGCTGCCGCCGCCGGAGGCGTAACGCGAGCCCTTGACGAAGTCGGCGCCGGCCACCAGCGCGCTCACGAACTGGATGATCTCCCGGCCGTCGGTGGACCCGTCGGCGTCGATCATCACGATGATGTCACCGGTGCAGGCGGCGAAGCCCGCGGCCAGCGCGTCGCCCTTGCCCTTCCCGGTCTGGGTGACCACGCGGACGTTGGGGCGCAGCCGCTTGGCGACGGCGACGGTGTCGTCGACCGAGTTGCCGTCCACCAGGATGATCTCGTCGATCCACTGCGGCAGCGTGGCGAAGACGTGCGGGAGGTTCTCCGCCTCGTTCATCGCGGGCACGACGACGCTCACGGTGGGCGAGATGGCCATGTGGGGTGTGAGCGGGGTGAACCGCTCGAGGGGCGGGATGGAGCGCAGCGTGCCGCTCTGCTTGCCGTTGGCTCTGATCGTTTCGTGGTTCATGATGACGGATGGTCCTTCCGCGCGCTCGTTTCCCGGCACGAGACGAGGACGAGCGCGACTGAGAGCGAGAGAGGTGTCACATCGGGAATCGAATGGCCGTGAAGGGAATGGTTACCGTGTCCGCGTTGACTGGTGCGAGCGGAAACGCGGTCGGAGGCGTGATTTTGCCTGTCCGTAGGCCTTGAGCAGGCGGTCGGCTGCCTTGAAGAGACGCGGGTCGTCCACGACGGCGGTGCGCAGCCGGCTGAGGGGGACCCGGCCCGCCCACTGCACGGCGGTGGTGGGGGACGGGCGCGCGACGCGGGCCTCGGCGACCATCAGGACGCCGGTCTTCAGCCAGTCCTTGTACTCCCGGTCGCCCTTGCCCATGTCGATCTGGTGCAGGCCGGCGCCCGCGGCGTGCTCGGCCAGGTGCAGGTGGTGCATGATGCCGGGCGAGTAGGGGGCGTAGGCGGTGTCGTAGGCGGGGAACCAGCCGACGAGGGTCTGCGCGGTGCGCAGGCCGAAGTGGCCGGCGACCGGGGTGTCCCCGGCGTAGACCATGGTCAGGACGCCGGCGAAGTCGTCGGAGCGGGCCGCGTGCATCTCCTCGACGAGCCGGATGATCCAGGGCTGGGCGAAGCGGTCGACCCGGCCGGTCCGCTGGTACTGGTCGGACTTCCAGCGCAGGAGCGTGTGCAGCGCGCCGAGGTCGGCGGAGTCCCAGTCGAACCGGACCTCGCCGTGTTCGCGGCCGAGTTTGCGTTCCTTGTAGCGGACGGTCTTGTAGTTCTTCGGCGAGGCGGCGCGGATCTGCTCGACGTAGGCGTCGAACCCCGAACCGAGGTCCATGACGGGGGCGGGCCGCACGTCCGTCTCGTACGGGGAGAACGTGGGCTGTCCCGCGACCAGGTAGTCGAAGTCGATGACCGCGAGCCTGCAGGCCCGGAGCAGCTCACGTGCGTCGATCTTGAACTCCGGGGTCGCGATCACCCCGTGGCAGGTGACGAGGAAGCCGCCCAGCGGCCTGCCGACGCCGAAGGGGTGCCGCTCGTGGGGGAAGAAGCCCACGACCGTGCCGCCGTCCTCGATGACGGCGACCCTGACGCGGTCGCGCAACCGGCCCATCGCCAGGGTGAAGTCCACCGACAGGAACGGATTGTCGAGCGCGGGGGAGGCCTTCTGGATCTCACGCCACCGGTTGATCTCCGGCTCGCCGAGCTCCCCCGGACATACAACAGTGATCTTCAACCTGACCTCGCCCCCTGTTCGGCCCGCAGGCCTCCGTCGCCCCGATACAGCGTGCGCAGCACCCACAAGAACGCTCCCACAACCGCGATCGTCGCCACTCCGGCACGTGGCGACCATGCGTCAAAAGAGAGCATGGCTATGGCAAGGAGCGTGTTGATAGCGACACTTGCCGCAATCCCAGTCGTTATCTCTCTGAGAGGGTCACGATCGTGCAACACTCCAATTAGAGCGACAGCAGGAGTTAACAGAAGAAACAGAAGAACCAGGACAGAACGAAAGAAACCTTCGGTCCCGGTGAGCGCCAGGGCCGCTCCCGCCGCACATGCGAGCGCGAGCGCCCCTTGGAGCACTCTGCGGATGATCCGCATCTTCCGACTCCCGGACTGGTATGGCATGGCTGACCGCCACCCCATGTGACCAACCATCCCTCAGGACCGTCAATGGCGACGTTTGCCATAGGCCCATGGTTTACCCAATTGCTAAGGGATGTCGCGAAGTCGTTCAGCTTCCGGTCAGGAAATCAGGCAGCCTCCTGCTCCGGGCTCGCGGAGGGCGTAGGAGTCGGCTCGGGGGCCTCGGTGGGATCGGGCGCGGGCTCGGAGTCCTCGGGGGCGGGGCCGTCCCACGAGACGGCGCAACCGGTGCCGCCCCCGGACGAGCGGAACACGACCCGTCCGGACCCGCTCTCCCCGGGATCGGCGGCGGTCACCCGGATCACCGCCGAGGCGCCGGCCCGCAGCCGCCCGCTGTCGGGGTGGACGACCAGCCCTCCCGAGACGGTCGCCGACCACTCGACCGCGGCGCCGCGCCG
>NZ_CDRNDK010000377.1:0-6299 GCF_977012225.1 Planomonospora algeriensis
ACCCACCGCATCCCCATCCAGCGGACCGGCCTCCACATCCAGCAACACCAACCGGTCCGGCTGCTCGGCCAGCGCCAGCGCGCCGGTGCCCGGCAGCACCAGGCCGGCGCCGCACATCATCGTGAACAGTCCCGCCACCAGCGCGCCGAGCGGCAGCCCGGCGACGGCCACGACCACCAGCACCGCGCCTCCGGCCACGTACAGCAGCAGCCCGGCCAGGATCAACCGGACGGGCGTCGCCCGGCGCCCGGTGAGCCGCCCGCCGACCTGCGCCGCGGCGGTCAGGGCCAGCGCGTTGAGCGCGAACACCAGCGAGTACGTCTGCGGCGAGGCCCCGTACACCTCCTGGATCACGAACGGGGAGCCGGAGATGTAGGCGAACAGGGCACCGAACCCCAGGCCGCCGGCCAGTGCGCAGGCCATGAAGGAGCGGTCGCGCAGCAGGTGGCCGAAGGTGACGAGGGTCTGCCGCAGCCCGCCGCGCTCCCGGCTGCCGGCCGGGAGCGTCTCGCGCACGCCCAGCAGCGCCGCGGCCAGCAGCACCAGCCCCGCGACGCTCAGCACGGCGAAGATGCCCCGCCAGGAGGTGTACGCGATGAGCTGCGCGCCGAGGATCGGAGCCAGGATCGGGGCGAGACCGCTGACCAGCAGGAGGGTGGCGAAGATGCGCGCGATGGCGGCGCCCTCGTACAGGTCGCGGACGACCGCGCGCACGATCACCAGCGCGGCGCCGCCCGCGATCCCCTGGAGCAGGCGGGAGCCGATCAGGCCCTCGACCGACGGGGAGAAGGCGCACAGCAGGGAGGCCGCGGCGTAGGCGGTGACGCCGATCGCCAGCGGCCTGCGCCGGCCGAACATGTCGCTGAGCGGCCCGGCCACGATCTGCCCGGCGGACACGCCGATGAGGCAGGCGGTGAGGGTGAGCTGCACCTGCGCCTGGCCGGTGCCGAGCTCGGCGGTGATGGCGGGCAGCGCGGGCAGGTACATGTCGATGGAGAGCGGCCCGATCGCCGAGAGGGCGCCCAGGACCAGCAGCAGGAGCAGCCCGCCGCGCCTGCGGGCCGCCGGGCGCGCGGCCCCGCCTCCCTCCTCCGGGCGTACGGACTTCTCCGGTGCGACGTCGGCTGCGGTCATCCTGTTCTCCGTTCCCTCACAGGCCACAGTGGGGCCCGTAGGGGCCGGAAGTCCCCAACGAGATCAGGTCATCCGATATTCCTCATATCGGATCCTCTTAAAGAAGGCGCGCCGCGTCGTCCGGGGCCGATCAGGACGGTTCCCGGTCACCCCGCGTCGTCCGGGGCCGATCAGGACGGTCCCCGGCCATCCCGGGTCATTCGGGACGATCGAGGGTGATGAGCGCGAAGGGGGCGAACTCCGGGTCCGCCACCACCGCGACGGGCCCGCGAGGCGTGCTCACCCGCTCGGTGAGGACCGAACCGCCCAGCTCGCGGACCTTCGCCACGGCGGCGCCGAGGTCGGCGACCGCGAAATAGGTCAGCCAGTGCGGCGGCACGTCCGGCGGCGTCTGCGGTCCCATCGGCGCCATCCCGGCCACGGACCGGCCGCCCGCCCGCCACTCGGTGTACTCCACGCCGCCCGGGCCGTCCTCCCGGACCTCCCAGCCGAAGACCGCCGGGTAGAAGGCCTTCGCCGCCGCGGTGTCGCGGGTGGCCAGCTCGTTCCAGGCGAACGCGCCCGGTTCGCCGGCCAGCTCGGCGCCGTGCATCCCCGCCGCCTGCCAGGCCATGAAGAAGGCGCCCGAGGGGTCCTGGAAGGCGGCGGTCCAGCCGTGCTCGAAGACCTGGACGGGTTCCAGCACGACCCCTCCTCCCGCCGCGCGCACCTTCGCGGCCGTGGCGGCGACGTCGTCGACGGCCACGTGGACGTTCCACATCGAGGGCACGCCCTCGCCGAAGCTCGGCCCCAGCCCGGCCACCGCCCTGCCGCCGAGGGTGAACCGCCCGTAGCCGCCGGAGTCCGGGCGCGGGTCGAAGACCACCTCCCAGCCGAAGACCTCCCGGTAGAACCGGGCCGACAGGGCGATGTTGGTGCTCGACAGGTCGACCCAGCACGGGACGCCCGACTGGTAGCCGCTCCGCTCGGACACTCCGACCCCCTGTCGGTCATGACTCGGACGCGCCCAGCCTGGCACGCGCGGCGGGACGGCCCCGCGGGCTATCGGAGGACTTGGCGGGATTCGCCCGAAGCCTTTTACCGGGCATGGACGGCCCGCCGCCCGCCGGGCGCACGCCGCCCCGGAGGCGAGGGCGCGAGCGGGACCGTCCGGGAGAGTCCCTAAACTCGTGGCCATGGACTCCCCAGCCGTCGAGATCATCGATCTGGTCAAACGGTACGGCCGCACGACGGCGATCGACGGCCTGAGCCTGCGCGCCGACCGCGGCGCGGTCACCGCCGTCCTCGGTCCCAACGGCGCGGGCAAGACCTCCACCGTCGAGATCTGCGAGGGCTTCCGGCAGCCGGACGGCGGCACGGTCAGCGTGCTCGGCCTCGACCCGGCCCGGCCCGAGCTGCGGGCCCGGGTCGGCGTGATGCTCCAGTCCGGGGGCGTGCCCCCGGCGATGCGCTGCGGCGAGTGGCTGCGGCTGACGGCCCGCTTCTACGCCGACCCGCTCGACCCGGCGGCGCTGCTGGACCGGCTCGGGCTGACCGAGCACGCCCGCACGCCGTACCGGAGGCTGTCGGGGGGCCAGCAGCAGCGCGTCTCGCTGGCCGCGGCCGTGATCGGCCGCCCCGAGCTGGTCTTCCTCGACGAGCCGACCGCCGGGCTGGACCCCCAGGCCCGCCACGCCTGCTGGGAGCTGGTCGGCGACCTGCGGGCCGCGGGGGTCTCGGTGGTGCTCACCACCCACCACATGGACGAGGCCGAGAAGCTCTCCGACCACGTGGTGATCATCGACCACGGCCGCGTGGTGGCCGAGGGCACGCCCGCCTCGCTCACCGGCGCCGAGCGGCAGCTGCGCTTCCGCGCCCGGCCGGGGCTCGCCCTGGACGAGCTGCTCACCGCCCTGCCCGCGGGGAGCGCGGCCAAGGAGTCCCCGCGGGCACTACATCATCGAAGGGCAGGTCGGCCCCGAGCTGCTGGCGACCGTGACGGCCTGGTGCGCCGCCGAGGGCGTCACCGCCGACGACCTCAGCATCGAGCGCCGCACCCTGGAGGACGTCTTCCTCGAACTGACCGGCCGGGAGCTGCGATGACCGTGAACACCCCCGCGCCGGGGCTGGACCTGACGCCCGCCGGCGCCGCCGCGCCGCTGCCCGCCATGGTGCTGGCCCAGGCGGGCGCGGAGATCCGGGCGATGCTGCGCAACGGCGAGCAGCTGCTGCTCACGATGATCATCCCGGTGCTGCTGCTCGTCGGCTTCTCCAGCGCACCGCTGGTGGACGTCGGCGGCGGCTCCCGGGTGGACTTCACCACCCCCGGCGTGCTCGCGCTGGCGGTGATGTCCACGGCCTTCACCGGCCAGGCCATCGCCACCGGCTTCGAGCGCCGGTACGGCGTGCTCAAGCGGCTGGGCGCGACCCCGCTGTCGCGGACCGGGCTGCTGCTGGCCAAGACGCTCGCGGTGGTCGCGGTCGAGGCCGTGCAGGTCGCGGTCATCGCCGGAGTGGCGCTCGCGCTGGGCTGGCGGCCCGGCGGCTCCCCCCTGGCGGCGCTGGCGCTGATCGTGCTGGGCACCGCCGCGTTCAGCGGGCTCGGCCTGCTGATGGCCGGCACGCTGCGCGCGGAGGCGACGCTCGCCGGTGCCAACCTGGTCTACCTGCTCCTGCTCGGCTGCGGCGGGGTGATCTTCCCGCTCTCGGCCTTCCCCGACGCGGTGGAGCCGGCGCTGGAGCTGCTGCCCATCTCCGCGCTGGCCGGAGGGCTCCGTGCGGTCCTGTCCGACGGCTCGGGCCTGCCGGTGGCCGCGGCGGCCGTCCTGGCGGTCTGGGCGGCCCTCACCCTGGGGCTCGCGTCGCGGACGTTCCGCTGGGAGTGACCGGCCTTCTTCGGTAAGGTGCGCAGATCCGTGTAGCACCTTATAGGGGGAGTCCGTGACCGCCGAAGCCCTGCCGGGAGCCGCCGAGCCGTACCGTCCGGGCCGCCGCGGTCCGGGCGCGCTGCTGCGGAGTGCCTCCGACGCCGTCCCGCCCTCCGGCCTGGTGCTGCTGGCCATCATGTCGGTCCAGATCGGGGCGGGCTTCGCCAAGGAGCTCTTCGCGCACCTGCCGCCCAGCGCCGTGGTGCTGCTGCGGATCGGGATGGGCGCGCTGGTGCTGTGCGTGGTGGCCCGCCCCCGGCTGCGCGGGCTGACCCGGGCCGACCTGGGGGTCGGCGTCGCGTTCGGCGCGGCGCTGGGACTGATGAACATGTCGTTCTACGAGGCGCTGGCCCGGCTGCCGATGGGGATCGCGGTGGCCATCGAGTTCCTCGGCCCGCTCGGTGTGGCGGTGGCCGCCTCGCGGCGCCGCCTGGACCTGCTCTGGGTGGCGCTGGCCGCCTCGGGCATCGCGCTGCTGGCGCCCTGGGGCCAGGCGTCCGGGCTGGACTGGGTCGGGATCGGCTTCGCCCTGGCCGCCGGGGCCTGCTGGGCCGCCTACATCCTGCTCTCCGCGGCGGTGGGGCAGCGCTTCCCGGGCACCGGCGGGGTGTCCTTCGCCATGCTCGTCGCCTTCGTGCTGTCGGCCCCCGTCGGCATCGCCGCCGGCGGCGCCGACCTGCTCCAGCCGGAGCTGCTGCTGATCGGCCTGGGCGTCGGGCTGCTGTCGTCGGTCATCCCCTACACGATCGAGCTGGAGGCGCTGCGCCGGATGCCGAAGCGGGTGTTCGGCATCCTGATGAGCCTGGAGCCCGCCATGGCCGCCCTGGTCGGCCTGCTCGTCCTGGGCGAGATCCTCGACGTGCGGGAGTGGGCCGCCATCGGCTGCGTGGTCCTCGCCAGCGTGGGGGCCACCCGCTCCGCCCGCTGACCGCGGCCGGGTCCGGGCGTCCGGGTCCGGGCGTCCGGGGCCGGGCGTCCGGGGCCGGGCCAGAGGCGGGACCACCGCACCCGCCGCCTACCATGTGACCCGTGAAACAGCTCCCCGACCGGCCCGCCCGGCGTGCCGTGCACCCCTTCCTGAGCGTGTGGTCGCCCACGACCGCCACCATGCGCCTGTGGGCCCTGGCCGCGGTGGCCGTCAACGCGGGCATCACGGTGACGGGCGCGGTGGTGCGGGTGACCGGGTCGGGGCTGGGCTGCCCCACCTGGCCGCAGTGCACCCCGGACAGCTTCGTCCCGGCCGCCCATGAAGGGATCTCGCCGCTCAACACGGCGATCGAGTTCGGCAACCGGCTGCTGACCTTCCTGGTGCTGGTCGTGGCGGTGGCCTGCGTGATCGCCGCGCGCCGCCTGCCGGAGCGCCGGAGCGGCCTGGTCCGGCTGGCCTGGATCCAGCCGTTCGGCGTGGCCGTCCAGGCGTTCTGGGGCGGCGTGGTGGTGCACAGCGCGCTCAACCCGGTCACCGTGAACGTGCACTTCCTGTTCTCCGTCGGCATGATGGCCGCGGCCTGCGTGCTGTACGCCCGTGCCGGGGAGGGCGACGCCCCGCCGGAGCCGCTGGTCCACCCCCGCATCCGCGTGCTCGGGTCCGTCCTGGTCGGCGCCGTGCTCACGCTGATCCTCGCGGGCATGGTCGTGACCGGGACCGGCCCCCACTCCGGGGACGAGCTGGCCTCCCGGTTCCCCTTCGACATCGAGACCGTGGCCAGGATCCACGCCGACGCCGCCTACCTCGTGGTGGGCCTGACGTTCGCGCTGACGTTCGCGCTGCACGTGACCGGCGCGCCCGGTCCGGCGCGGCGGGCGGCGCTGACGCTGCTGGCGGTGGAGCTGGCCCAGGGGGTCGTCGGCTACGTCCAGTACTTCCTGGCGGTGCCCGCGTTCCTGGTCGGCCTGCACGTGCTCGGCTCGACCCTGGTGTGGATCTGCACGCTGCGGGTGGTCTTCACGCTCCGCTCCCGGGGCCGGCGGCGCGCCGCCGCCGGGACGGCCCCGGTGACCGGGACGGCCGAGCCGGACGCCGTACGTGCGTGACTCCGGAGAGGGCCCCGTGCCCCGGCCCGCGTCCCCGATCCGGCGGCTGCGCCGTACCGCCGCCCGCGCCGGGTCCTTCCTCGCGTCCGTCCGGGCGTCCCGCTCGGCGCTGCGCCGCTGCTACCAGGCGGCGGTGGCGCTGAGCGTGCTGGCGGTCGCCCGCTCACCTGGGCCTGGCTGACCAGCTCCGGCCACCGGGTGGTCGCCGGCTCCTCCCCCGGCTGG
>NZ_CDRNDK010000378.1:0-6295 GCF_977012225.1 Planomonospora algeriensis
CCAGCGCGCGCCGCCGCCCACCCGGGACGGCTCACCGGGCCCGCGCAGCAGCGCGTCGGCCCCGGGATCCTCGCCGGGCGAGTCGATCCGGACGAGCGTCCCGGGCTCCAGCCGGATCTCCTCGCCGCGCAGTACGGAGGTCCACGGGACCACCTCGGGCGGGCGCAGGCCGTACCGGGTGCAGGCGTCGGCGAACATCGTCACCCGCCGGTCACCGGGCGTGCCGACGACCGCCAGGACCGGATCGCCGCTCACTCCCCCACCGCGACGTAGCGCCACTCGTCGTCGGGGTCCTCCCGCTCGGTCAGGTCGATCTCGACCTCCGGCAGCGCCTTGCGGATCCGCTCGGCCATCGCGTCGCTCAGGTAGTGGTGGTGCAGGTCCAGCCGCTTCAGGTGGGTCAGCGGCTGGCCGGTCAGCAGCGCCTCGGCTCCGGCGTCGGTCAGCACGCCCATCGACTGGGCGAGCGACTCCAGCCGGGCGACGACCGGCGCCGACGCCACGGCGGCCGCGACCTCGTCCTGGATCTCGCTGTCCTGCAGCCCCAGGTGCCGCAGCGCGGGCAGCCGGTCCCCCGACAGGATGCCCTCCAGGTCGGCGACCGTGGCGTCGCCGCCGTAGTCGGAGACGCCGAGCCACAGCTCCAGGTGCTCCAGCGCGGGGAACTCACAGGCGCCCACCGCGCGCACCACCCCGGCGGGCAGCCCGCCGGTCTCGAACCGGAGGATCCGCAGGGCCTCATGCCGGACCGGCCGCAGCTCCAGCCCGCTTCCGCCGCGCACCTCCAGGCGCTCCAGCAGCGGGAACGCCTCCAGCAGCGGCGTGACGTCGCTCTGCTGGATCCAGGAGACCTCGCACTCCTCCGAGTGCATCGCGCCGAGGAAGAGCGAGCGCAGCGCCGGGAACCGCGCCGCGTTGTCGGTGAGCAGCCCGACGACCGCGGAGCTGTCCTCCTCGTAGGCCTCCGTCCACCCGCCGATGATCAACGCTTTGACCTGCGTGGTGTCCACCTTCGCCAGGAAGCGGGCGAACCGCTCCTCGAAGGTCTCCTCGGGGTCGTAGGTCTCCACCGCGATCCGCCACGCCACCCGGTCGGCGGCGGGCAGCTCCCCGCCGTCCTGCTCGGGCGCGTGCGCGATCGACAGTCCGGCGTAGACCCCCTCGGAGAGGTTGCCGACGCTGTCGTTGAACTCGCTGTGGTCCATCCGGGGCTCCTGTCAGGCGGAACGCGACGGACCCGTCCTACCAGAGATCGCCGACACTTTCCGCATTCCGGGGGCACGACCGCGCGGCGGGGAATCAGGCGGTGCGGCCCGTTGTTCGCACGGTCCTGGAACGCGCCCCGCCGCCCGGCCGAGAACCCGGCGGGCGGAGCGGGCCGCGACGGACACCGAGGACGATGATCGCCATGGACGACGGCCGCATCCGGTTCGCCTCGCCCGCCGGGCGGTGGGTCCTGCTCGCCACTGTGCTCGGCTCGGGCATCGCCCTGCTGGACGGCACGGTCGTCAACGTGGCGCTGCCCGCGCTCGGCGCCGATCTGGACGCCGGCATGGCCGGGCTGCAGTGGACGGTCAACGCCTACACGCTCACCCTCGCGGGCCTGATCCTGCTCGGCGGCGCGCTCGGCGACCGGTACGGCAGGCGCCGGGTCTTCCTCGTCGGCGTGGTCTGGTTCGCCCTGGCCTCGGCCCTGTGCGGCCTGGCTCCGAACCTGGAGACGCTCGTCGCGGCGCGCGCCCTGCAGGCGCCGGCGGGGCGCTGCTCACCCCGGGCTCCCTGGCGATCATCCAGGCGTCCTTCGCGCCCGGAGACCGGCCCCGCGCGATCGGCGCCTGGTCCGGGCTGGGCGGGGTGGCGGCGGCGGTCGGGCCGCTGCTCGGCGGGTGGCTGGTGGACGCGGCCGGCTGGCGCTGGGTGTTCCTGATCAACCTGCCGGTGGCCGCGCTCGTGGTGGCGGTCGCCGTACGGCACGTGCCGGAGAGCAGGGACGCCTCGGCCACCGGGCGGTTCGACGTGCTCGGCGCGGTGCTGGCCGCCGCGGCGCTGGCCGGGATCACCTACGGCCTCATCGACCTGCTCCCGCTCCCGCTGATCCTCGGCGCCGCACTGGGCGCGGCGTTCGCCTGGCTGCAGGTCCGGCGCTCACCGGAGGCGCTGGTGCCGGTCGGGGTGTTCGCCTCCCGGGTGTTCACCGCCGTCAACGCCGTCACGTTCGTCATGTACGCCGCGATGGGCGTGGTGTTCTTCCTGCTGGTGGTCCAGCTCCAGGTCTCCTCGGGCTTCTCCCCGCTGCTCGCCGGGTCGGCGATGATCCCGGTGACGGTGCTGATGCTGCTGCTGTCGTCGCGCGCGGGCGAACTGGCCAGGCGGATCGGGCCGCGGCTCCCGATGACCGCGGGCATCCTGCTCTGCGCCGCCGCGCTGCTCTGGATGGCCCGGATCGGCGAGGGCTCCGGTTACGCGGTGGACGTGCTGCTCCCGGTCTCCCTGTTCGGCCTGGGCCTGTCGGCGGCGGTCGCGCCGCTCACCGCGACGGTGCTGGCCACCGCCGAGGAGCGCTACGCCGGGGTGGCCAGCGGCGTCAACAACGCCGTGGCCCGCACGGGGAGCCTGCTCGCGGTGGCCGCGATCCCGCCGCTGGCCGGGCTGACCGGGGACGCCTTCACCTCCCCGGCCGCCTTCACGGCGGGCTTCCACACGACGATGCTGATCGGCGCGGCGATGATGGCGGTCTCGGCGCTGGTCGCCTTCGTCACCATCCGGGAGAACGTGCTGACCACCTCGTAGCCCGGGTCTTGACCGTATAGTCTATGTCTAGACAGACTAGACAGGAGTCGGCTCATGACCGCATGGCAGGTCCAGGAAGCGAAACAGCGCTTCAGCGAGGTCGTGCGGCGCGCGACGGACGAGGGGCCGCAGATCGTCACCCGGCACGGGGAGGAGGTGGCCGTCGTCATCGACGTCGCCGAATACCGCCGGCTCAAAGGCGATGCCCCCGACTTCGCACGCTTCCTCCTCACCGGGCCCGACTGGGACGACGACGTCGAGTTCCCGCGCAGCCGGGACCTGCCCCGAGATGTGGACTTCGACTGATGAGCACCGGTTATCTACTCGACACGAACGTGGTGTCCGAGGCGCGCAAGCGGAACGGAAGCCCTCAGGTCAAGGACTGGATCGGCACCGCCCATGGACCGACGCTCCATCTCAGCAGCCTGACCGTCGGCGAGATCCGCTGCGGAGTGGAGCGCCGCAGGCGCAGCGACCCCGCCCAGGCAGCCGTGCTGGAACGCTGGCTGCACGACCTTCATCGGTGGTTCGTCGACCGCATCGCTCCCGTCACGTCGGAGGTGGCCGAGGAGTGGGGACGGCTGAACGCCGTACGTCCGCTTCCGACCGCGGACGGCCTGATCGCCGCGACGGCCCGGGTGAACGGCTGGACGCTCGTGAGCCGGAACGTCAAGGACTTCGAGGGCACGGGGGTGTCCGTCGTGAACCCGTTCGAGTTGTACGGCTGACGCCGGGAGCTGGGCCCAGAAGAGCCTGCCGGGCGAGAGCGGCGGGCTACTCCCGCCGGTAGGGGTCGCGGAGGGGGGCCAGCCGGGCGGCGAAGTCGGCCTTGATCGCCTCCATCCTCGGGCCGGGGGCGTAGAACCGGCCCTTGGTCTCGCCGTACGGCCGCAGCCAGCCCTTGGCCGTCAGCTCGCGCAGGTCGCGGGCGGCCTGGCCCTGGCTGAGCGACTCGTCCGCCTGGTACATGGTCCGGCGCAGCCGCCGGTTGACGAAGACCTCGTACAGCGCCGAGACGCAGCGGGTGTGCAGGCCGTCGGCGCCGACCCCCTCCTCCAGCACGGTCCACACCTCGCCGGCCTCGCGCAGCCGCTGCCGGACCTTCTGCGCCTGCATGTGGTGGCAGCGGAGGTTGAACCTGACCCAGGGGAGCGTGTCGTCGTGCGGGCTCCACCGCTTCCCGCCGACCTCGCCGAGCACGTTGTAGTAGTCATAGGTCGTACGGCCCTGCCCGAGCCACTCCTCGATCGAGGCGAACTCCGGGGTGAGGATGCGGTCGCGGCCGAGCACCAGGGTCTGCAGCGCCCGGGAGCCCCGGCCGTTGCCGTCCCGCCACGGATGGATCTTCACCAGGTTGAAGTGCGCCATGGCCGCGCGGACGTAGCCGGGGGCGTCCAGGTCGCCCGTGTTGAGCCAGTCGACCAGCTCGTCGAGGAGGCCGGGCACCGTCTCCACGTCCGGTCCCTCGTAGACGACCTCGCCCGTGCCGGAGTCGCTGATGAAGATCGCTCCCGGCCGGACCGTGCCCGGCGACTTGTCCCGGTGGTGGCCGATCATCATGAAGTTCAGCGCGTGCAGCAGCCCCGCGTCGTAGCGGAAGACCGCGGCCCGGGACAGCAGCTGGATGTAGGTCATCGCCTGCTGGTATCCGGCGATCTCCCTGGCCACCCCGGGGGAGGTGTCCAGCGGCTCCTCCCCCGCCATGATCGACCCGATGTCCTCGGCGCTCGCCTGATAGCCCTCGATCGCGTTCGACCCCTGGATGGCCAGCGCCTGCAGGTGCCTGCGGAGCTGGCCGTCCCAGCGGCGCGTCTCGGCGAGCCGGTGCCGCAGGTCGGTGCGCATGTCCTCGATCTCGGCGAGGACCTTCTCGTCTGCCGCGTCCAGCGCGGGCGTGCCGTACAGCATGCCCGCCATGACAACATGAATAAATCATACGGTCAAGCGATTAAATCATTCATCCACCAATGTGCGGTTCGCTGGAAAGGGTCAGAAGGTGAACCTCTGGCTCCGCACGCTGTTGTCGAAGTTCGACAGCAGCAGCTCCGGCTCGCCCACCGACTGCACGTTCGGCAGCCGGGTGAACAGTTCGCGGAACATCGTCCGGATCTCCTGGCGGGCGAGGTTCGCCCCCAGGCAGAAGTGCGGGCCCGGGCCGCCGAAGCCCACGTGCCCCTTGGCGTCGCGGGTGATGTCGAACCGGTCGGCGTCGGGGAAGACCGTCTCGTCGCGGTTGGCCGAGCCGTAGAAGAGCACGACCTTGTCGCCCGGCTTCAGGTGCAGGCCGCGCAGGTCGTAGTCCTCGGTGACGGTCCGCCGGAACTGCATGATGGGCGAGACGTGGCGGACCATCTCCTCGATCGCGCCGCCGATGCGGCCGTCGAAGTCCTCCAAGAGCAGCCGCCGCTGCTCGGGGTTGTCGGTGAGCAGCTTGATGCCGTGCGCCATGGTGTTGCGCGCGGTCTCGTTGCCGGCGACGAGCAGCAGCGCGAAGAACGAGCCGAGCTCGCGGTCGGTCAGCCGCTCCCCGTCCACGTTGGCGGTGACCAGCGCCGAGACCAGGTCTGCGCGGGGCTGCTCGGCCCGCTCCCGGCCCAGGCCGATCACCATGCGCTGCAGGGCGAGCAGGGCGAGCATGTTGCCCACGGCCATCCGCACGGTCCGGGCCAGGCTGGGCCGCACGCCGGTGTAGGCGGTGGAGACGTCCACGTGCCGGTGGACCTGCTCGCGCAGGTCGTCCGGGACGCCCATCATGTCGCAGATGACGTGGATCGGCAGCCGGGCGGCCACCTGCTCGACGAAGTCGCCGCCGGGGCCCGCCGCCACGGCGTCGCCGACGATCCGGGCGCAGGCCTTCTCGATGTCGCCCTGCAGATTGGAGAGCATCTTCGGGCTGAACGCGCGCGAGACGATCCGGCGCAGCCGGGCATGGCGGGGGTCGTCCATGTTGACCATCGACTCGCCGAACACGTGCTTGACCCAGCCCGGCGGCTCGGGACTGCTCGCCGCCGGCTCGCTGGAGAAGACCTTGGCGTTGCGGCTGGCCTCCACCACGTCGGCGTGGCGCACCAGCGCGTAGAACCCGCTGCCGGAGCGGAGCAGCGGCACCCGCTTCTCGGTGAAGAACACCGGCCGCTCCAGCTCTCTCAGCCTCGCGAACGCCTCGTGCCGCTCCTTCGTCGGACGGCGCCAGAACCCCAGATCAGCCAGGTCGATGTCCATCTGCTCATCCTGGCACGCGCTCTACCGAAAGCGGCCACATATCGTTCACGTGGCGGTGGGAGGGCGGTCCGAAACGCTGGAGAACATCCCGGTTATGAGAGCAATGCTCCTCACCTCCGCCGCTCTGGCCGCCGCCCTCGCCTCCCCCGGGTCCCCGGCCCTCCCCGCGACGCCGGCCTCTCCCGTCCCTGTCGCCCCCGCCCCTCCCCGCACCCGTCCAGGGTCCCCCCGCCGGTCCCCTCGCCGGTCCCGCCTTCCCGGTCTCCGCGCGTCCGGTCCCGGC
>NZ_CDRNDK010000379.1:0-6269 GCF_977012225.1 Planomonospora algeriensis
GGCCGGGACGCGGGCCGTATGGCCGGCGCGGAACCGCTAGACCAGGGCGGGCTCGGGGGCCCGGGAGCCCGCGTCCCGGCCCTCGCGCGCCACGGCGGGCGGCTCCTCCAGGGACTGCGGCGGGGCGTTCAGGACGCCCTCGTCCAGGCGCCCCTCCGACCTGGCCACCAGGACCGGGACGACCATCTGGCCCGCGACGTTGGTGGCGGTGCGGATCATGTCGAGGATCGGGTCGATGGCCAGCAGCAGGCCGACCCCCTCCAGCGGGAGGCCGAGCGTGCTCAGGGTCAGGGTGAGCATCACGATCGCGCCGGTCAGGCCCGCGGTGGCGGCGGAGCCGACCACGGAGACGAACGCGATCAGCAGGTAGTCGCCGATCCCCAGCGGGACGCCGAAGACCTGGGCCACGAAGATCGCGGCGAGCGCCGGGTAGACCGCGGCGCAGCCGTCCATCTTCGTGGTGGCGCCGAACGGCACCGCGAAGGAGGCGTAGTCGCGGTCGACGCCGAGGCGGTCGACGGTGACGCGCTGGGTCAGCGGCATGGTGCCGACCGAGGAGCGGGAGACGAAGGCCAGTTCGATGGCGGGCCAGGCGTTGCGGTAGAAGGTGAGCGGGCTCACCCTGCCGGCCAGGGAGAGCAGCGCCGGGTAGATCACCAGCAGGACCGCGAGGCAGCCGAGGTAGACGCCGGCGCTGAACTTGGCCAGCGGGGCCAGCAGGTCCCAGCCGTAGGTGGCCACGGCCTTGCCGATCAGGCCCGCGGTGCCGATCGGGGCCAGCCGGATGACCCACCACAGGGCCTTCTGGACCAGCTCCAGGACGGAGCGGCTGAACGCGAGGAACGGCTCGGCCTTCTCACCGGCCGCCATCGCGGCGGCGCCGAGCACGATCCCCAGGAAGACGATCTGCAGGACCTTGACCTCGGTGAAGGCGGTGACGATGTTGGTCGGGACGATGCCGGTCAGGAAGTCGGTCCAGGTGCCGGCACCCTCCAGGTCCACGGCCTTGGCGCCGTCGAGGGCGACGGTGACGCCCCGGCCCGGGCCGATCAGCAGGCCGAGGCCGATGGCGACGGCCACCGCGGCCAGCGAGGTCGCCATGAACCAGCCGAGCGTCTTGCCGGCGAGCCGGGCGGCCCCGTTGACGTTGCGCAGGTTGGCCACGCTGACCACGACGGCGGTGAAGACCAGCGGCGGGACGGCGAGCTTGAGGAGCTGGACGAAGGTCGAGCCGACCTGGGTCAGCGCGGTGGTGAGCCAGGCGACCTCCCCGGCGCGGGCGGCCAGGCCGAGGGCGACGCCGGCGGCGAGGCCCAGCAGGAGTTGCAGGGAGAAGGAGAATCTCTTCACGAACGTGACTTCCGAGAAAGGGCATGCCGGAGCGGACACGGTCATGCGGGGTGAGGAAAAGGACTCGAAGGCGCGTTCTAGCGACAGAGATCGCCGTTGAGGCGGCACAGGTCGACGTGGAGCCGCTCGACCAGCCGCACGGACGTCAGGGAGAACCTCACGGAGGGTTGGAACGCCTCCCCCTGCGGGGGCATTCCTCCCGTCCGCGTGAGAGGTGCCACAGGGCTCCGCCGTGGGCCCGGGCCCGCGGGAGAGGCCCGGGCCCCGCGAGAGAGACTCCGGCCCGCGAGAGAGGCCCGGAGCCGCGGGCGGGTCAGCGGGCCCGGCCGCGACCGGGGCCCGCGGGCGCGTCAGGAGGCGAGCTCCCTGACCTTCTCGATGAGCCGGATGCGCTCGTCGTGCGTGCGGCCGAGCGGGGTGACGTTGATCGTCGTCACGCCGGACTCCCGCATCGCCTGGAGCCGGTCGCGGACGAAGCCCTCCGAGCCGATCAGCGACATCGACTCCAGCAGCTCCTGCGGGACGAGGGCGGCGGCCTCGTCCTTCTTCCCCGACAGGTAGAGCTCCTGGATCTGCTCGGCCTCCTTCTCGTAGCCGTAGCGGCGGGCGAGGTCGTTGTAGAAGTTCTTGCCCTTGGCGCCCATGCCGCCGATGTAGAGGGCGGCCATCGGGCGGCCGAGCTCCAGCCAGCCCGAGACGTCCTCGCCGATGGCGAGGCTCGCCTGGGCGATGACGTCCAGCTCGCCGAGCTCGGGGGCGCGCTTGGCCTTCCCTGCCGCGATCGAGGCCCCCCAGACGTCGGCGGCCTTCTCCGGCATGTAGAAGATCGGCTCCCAGCCCTCGGCGATCTCGGCGGCGAGCTCGACGTTCTTGGGGCCGATGGCGGCGATCACCACGGGGATGCGCTCGCGGACCGGGTGGTTGATGAGCTTGAGGGGCTTGCCCAGGCCGGTGCCCTGGTCGGCGGGGAGCGGGATCGTGTAGTGCTTGCCCTGGTGCTCGACGCGCTCGCGGCGCCAGACCTGGCGGCAGATCTCGATGACCTCGCGGGTACGGCCGAGCGGCGCGGTGTACGGCACGCCGTGGAAGCCCTCGATGACCTGCGGCCCGGAGGCGCCCAGCCCGAGGGTGAAGCGGCCGTCGGAGACGTAGTCCATGCCCGCGGCGGTCATCGCCAGCAGGGTCGGGGTCCGCGAGTAGACGGGCAGGATGCCCGAGGCGATCTGCAGCCGCTCGGTCCTGGCCGCGATGTAGCCCATCTGGCTGACCGCGTCGAAGCTGTAGGCCTCGGCGACGAAGACGATGTCGAGACCGGCCTTCTCGTAGTCGGCCAGCTCGGCCACCGTCTCCTTGAAGCCCCCCGAGTAGTTCAGGGCCATACCGATACGCATCGTGAGATCGTCCTTCCGCACGCCGACGAAACCGAATGTTGTTCCGTTGTCTCCGCAACAAAGGCTATCGACTCCGCCGCCTGGCACCAACCCCGGGCCCGGGGCGAGTACCCTACGCGTTCCGGGGCATGGAACGCCTTTCCCCAACGACGGACGGACGGCGGACGAGGAGCGGTGTGCTGAGACGGGTGATCGCCGCGGTGGTGGTGGCGGTGGCGGTTGCGGTGTCCCTGGTGCTCGGCGGGCACGGGGCGCTGCCGGAGTTCGGCGGGTTCACCCCCGTGCTGGAGAGCCTGCTCCCCTGGCTCGGGACCACCGTGCCCGTCCTGCTGCTCGGCGCGCTGCTGGCCAGATCCCGGGCGGCGGCCGCCGCGGTCCTGCTCCCCGCGGCGGTGTGGGGGGTCGTGTTCGGCCCCGCCCTGCTGCGCACCGCGCCGGGCGGCCCCAGCGACCTGTCCGTGGCCACGCTCAACGTGGGCGTGGTCAACGACTCCTCCGGGCTGGCCGTGCGGACCGTCGCCAAGGGCCGGGACCTGTTCGCCGCCCAGGAGCTGACCCCCGGCGGCCCGGCGGCCGCGGAGCTCGACACCCTCTTCCCGCACAAGGTGCAGATCAGCACGGTCGGGCTGTGGAGCCGCTTCCCCATCGTCGAACGGAGCCAGGCCGACATCGGCCTGGACTGGGTGCGGGCGCTGCGGGCCGTGGTGGAGACCCCCAAGGGGAGGGTGACCGTCTACGTCGTGCATCTGGCCTCGGCCCGCCCTGGGGAGACGGCCCAGCGCGACCGGACGCTGGCCCACGCCCGGCGGCTCGTCGACGCCGACGACAGCGAGCGCCTGCTGCTGCTCGGCGACCTCAACACCGCCACCACCGACCGCAAGCGCGCCGACCTGGTCCCGCCGCTCCTCGACGCCCAGGAGGAGGCCGGGACGGGGTTCGGATTCACCTGGCCCGCCTCGTTCCCGGTCACCCGCCCCGACCACATCCTCTACCGGGGACTCACCGCGACCAGCGCGGGCGTCGAGCCCGCCGCCGGCAGCGACCACCGCGCCGCGGTCGCCTCACTGCGCATATCGCGACGCTGACGCGTCGCGGCTCGGGGGCCGGTAACCGCCGTCTTCCCTCGTCACGTGCTCGCTTCGCTGCGCGCGCTCCTCAGTCCAGACGACGGAGCCCCCTCACTGCGCATATCGCGACGCTGACAGTCTTTCCAGGTCGGCGGGGGTGTCGATGTCGGCCGGGTCGCCCAGGTCGTCGCAGGGCACCTCGACGACCAGCCCGGGGTGGGCGCGGAGGAACGGCCGGGCTCCGACGTCGCCCTCGGCGAGCCGCGCGACCTCCGCGAAGTGCTCCCGGGCGATCAGCACCGGATTCCGCCGCGCGCCGCCGTAGGTGGCGACCGCGATCGGGGCGCCGTCCAGCCCCGCCCGGACGAGCCGTCCGACCACCGCCGCCCCGATGAGCGGCTGGTCCACCAGCGCCACCACCACGTGCCCGGCGTCCGGGGGCAGCACCTGCAGGCCGGTCCGGAGCGACGAACCCATCCCGGACCGCCAGCCGGGATTGCGCACGGCCACGGCTCCGCGCACCTGCGCGGTCGCCGCGCCGAGCACCACCACCACCGGATGGCAGCCGCCGTCGCGGAGCGTCCGGATCCCCCGGTCCACCAGCCGTTCCCCGCCGAACTCCACCAGGGCCTTCGGCCTGCCCAGCCGCGAGCCCGACCCGGCCGCCAGCAGCAGCCCCGCGCATTCTCCTCCCCCGCCGCCCGGGCTCACGCGCCCTCACCGCGACCCTCATCGCGGCCGTCGCCGTGGATGCGGCCGGATCCGCCGGTGAGCGGCCGGCCCGAGCCGCCCCAGCGGAGCTGGATCAGCTCGGCGGCGATGGAGACCGCGGTCTCCTCGGGGGTCCGGGCGCCCAGGTCCAGGCCGATCGGCGAGCGGAGCCGCGCCAGCTCGGTCTCCGTCAGCCCTGCCGCGCGCAGGCGCTCCAGCCGGTCGGCGTGGGTACGGCGCGAGCCCATCGCCCCGACGTAGCCCGCGGGGGTGCGCAGCGCCACCTCCAGCAGCGGGACGTCGAACTTGGGATCGTGGGTGAGCACGCAGACCACGGTCCGCTCGTCCACCGCGGCCGAGGTCAGGTAGTCGTGCGGCCACTTGACGATCACCTCGTCGGCCTCGGGGAAGCGCTTGGCCGTGGCGAAGACGGGCCGGGCGTCGCACACCACCACGTGGTAGCCGAGGAACTTCCCGATCCTGGCCACCGCGGCGGCGAAGTCGATCGCCCCGAAGACCAGCATGCGGGGCGGCGGGGCGAAGGAGTGCACGAAGACGGACAACTCGTCGAGGCGCCGCTCGCCGTGCGCGCCGTACCGCCTGACACCGGTGAGTCCCTGCGCGAGCATGCCCCGCACGTCGTCGTCGACCGCCTCGTCCAGCCGGGCCGGTCCCAGCGAGCCCGACGAGCGGTCCGCCCAGACCACCCGGCGGGCCCCGATCCGACCGGGACCCGACAGCACGGTCGCCACCGCCACCGGCTCGTGCCCGCGCACCGAGGCGGCGATCTCCCCCAGCTCGGGGAAGGTCCGCCTGGAGACCGGCTCCACGAACACGTCGAGGATGCCGCCGCAGGTCAGGCCGACCGAGAACGCGTCATCGTCGCTCACGCCGTACCGCTGCAGGACCGGCGTGCCGGAGGCGACCACCTCGCCCGCCAGCTCGTAGACGGCCCCCTCCACGCAGCCGCCCGAGACGCTGCCCTCGGCCTCCTCGCCGAGCACGGCCATCGACGCGCCGGGCGGGCGGGGCGCGCTGCGGAAGGTGGCCACCACGGTGGCCAGCCCGAAGGTCTCCCCCGCCTCCCACCATCGGACGATCTGCGACAGCACGTCACGCACGGGCGCCTCCCAGCAGCCGGGCCAGTTCCTCCAAGGCGGCCAGGCTGTGCCCCGCCACGAAGTCGTCGATGTACGGCCAGGCGGCGCGCATCCCGGCGGTGAGCGGCCGGTAGCCCTCCCGGCCCTTGTGCGGGTTCGCCCAGACCACCCGGTGCGCGGTCCGGGACAGCCGGGCCATCTGGGCGCCGAGCAGCGAGACGTCGCCGCGTTCCCAGCCGTCGGAGGCGATCACCACGGTCGCGCCCCGGGCGTCGCCGCCGCGCAGCAGCTCCCGCAGCTCCTCCCCCAGCCGGGTCCCGCCGCTCCAGTCGGGGATCGCGCGTGAGACGGCCTCCATCGCCCGGTCCGGGTCGCGGTGGCGCAGCTCGGCGGTGAGCCGGGTCAGGCGGGTGCCCGCGCTGAACACCTCGGTGGCCCGGGGCTCGGACCGGACCAGGGCGTGGGCCAGCCGGAGCAGGGTGTCGGCGTAGGGGGTCATGGACCCGCTCACGTCCACCACCAGCACGACCCGGCGGGGCCGGGTCCTCCTGGTGCGGCGGTGCAGCCGGGCGGCTCCCCGCCCCGGCGCAGGGCCTCGCGCACCGTCCGCCGGACGTCGAGCCGCCCCCGGCGCGCCGGTCGGTGCTGGA
>NZ_CDRNDK010000380.1:0-6267 GCF_977012225.1 Planomonospora algeriensis
GGCCGGATCGCCGCCGCGGCGGCGATCCGGCCGGTCCAGCCGACCGGCCCGTCCCCGTCCGGTCTCCCGGCCGGCCGCATGTCCCGCCACAGCTCGGCCACCTGGACCAGGCACTCCTCGCGCGTGCTGACGAACCCGATCGGCGACCAGCCGCCGGGCACGGCGTCGTCCAGGGGCCATATGCCGTACTGCGTGCGGCCGTTCACCAGAACCTGGAAGTACCGATGCGGTGGTCCCGTGGTCATTGGCCCTCCAGAGTCATCCCGTCAAAGCCGCCCTCGAACCGGTATCTCCGTTCACCTTCCCGGCAACCGGTTGCCGCACGGTTACGTCGCCTCCCCGGGCATCCGGCGCCCCGGCCGGAGGTTCCGACGACCGGAGGCCGCACGGCCCGTATCGCCCCGCACGGCCCCGCACCGCCTGACCGGCTCTCGGCCCGGGTGGGCGGCCTCCCGGCCGCCGCGGGGCCGTCCGGGGACGCCGTACAGCGGACGGACGCGGTACGGCGGACGGACGCGGCCACCCGTCGCAACGGTTCCGCAGCCGGATTCCGGGGTTCATCGGCGGCGGCCGCCACCCGGGTCGAGAGCCGGCCCGGACCGCCTCCCGGGCGATCCCCGGCCCTCGCTCACCCCGGCGCCGGCCGCTCCGCCCCGAATCGATGACCGGGTTGATGAGCCGGGCCGCCATCGCCTTGCGGACCGAGTCCACCCGCGAGACGGCGCCGAGCTTGGCGTAGATGTTGGACAGGTGCCGTTTCACCGTGGCCTCGGTGATACCGAGCCTGGAGGCGATCTGGGAGTTGGAGTAGGCGTCGGCGGTCAGCCGCAGCACCTCCATCTCCCGCGCCGACAGCGACCGGCCGCCCCCCTCGGGCTGCTCCCCGCGGCCCAGCGTCTCGCGCGAGACCGACAGCAGCACGTTGCGCGGGCTCTGGTGGACGGCGTGCAGGGCCGCGATCAGCTGGTCGCGGGCGATGTTCTTGACGAGGTAGGCGGCCGCCCCGCAGTCGAGGAGCTCCTGCACGATCCTGGAGTTCTGGTGCATCGTCAGGACGATCACCGTCGCCTCGGGGCAGACCTGCCGGAGCCGGCTGACGACCGCCCGGGCGCCGGGCCCCGGCATCTCGACGTCCACGATGACGATGTCCGGCCGCAGGACCGGCGCCAGCGCGAGGACCTTGTCCCCGTCGGCCGCCTGCCCCACCACCTGGAAGGCCGGGTCGGTCTGGATCAGTTCGGCCAGGCCGTCCCTGAACAGGGTGTGGTCGTCGGCGAGCACCACCCTGATCCGCCGCTCATCCGGATCGGTCAACGTCTCCCGCCCTCTCCGTACCGGCGACGGCGTTCTCCGCCTCCGGCCTCCTCCACGATCCCGGGGCCGGGTCCTGCCCCAGCGGCACCAGCACCTCGACGGTCGTCCCCTCCCCCATCCGGCTCGACAGGTTGACGGTGCCGCCGAGCAGCGCGGCCCGCTCCCGCATCGACGTCAGTCCCCCGCCGTTGCGCGCCGCCCGCGTCGCCGCCACGTCGAACCCGCATCCGCGGTCGCTGACCGCCGCGCGCAGCACGCCGTCCCGCCCCTCCACCTCCACGTGGATCTCCGCGGTGCCCGAGTGCAGCAGCGCGTTGCGCACCGCCTCCCTGAGCAGGATGTAGATCTCCTCCCGGACCTCCCAGGGCAGGCTCGGCTCGCCTCCGGTCGTGGTCAGCGTGGTGCGGGTGGAGCGCGGGACAGTGATCCGCAGGTACTTGCCGAGCGCAGCCTCCAGGCTGTCGTCGCCGACCCGTTCCCACAGGTCCGCGGAGAGCTGCCGGGTGCCCTGCAGTCCTTCGTTGATCGCCTGCCGGGCCATCGCCAGGTTGGCGGCCGCGCGCTCGGGGTCGTCGCCCCGGTAGACCTCGTACAGGTCGAGCTGCTGCAGCGCCACGCCCATCCCGTGGGCGATCCGGTCGTGGAGGTCCCGCGCGATCCGGTGGCGCTCGTCCTGGTGGGCTGAGAGCAGTTTGGCGAGCAGGAAGTTGACGTAGGGCACCGAGCCGACGGCGAGCCGCACCATGATGGATCTCTGCAGATCCAGGCCGACGGTCACCGTCCGCTCCCGCCCGTCCTTTCCGTCCCGCGCGGGGCCGCCCTCCTCCGCGGCGAGCCTGCGGGCGAGGACCGGGAAGGCGGCCTCGAACATGAGCGCGGCCGCGAGGAGCGACTGCGTGGGGTGCACGCCCTGCTGGGCGCGGGTCGCGCCGATCTCCATGCTGAGGGGGAGCGACAGGGCGTCCTCCTCCGGAGGGACCCCGCAGCAGCGGGCCAGCACGTCGTCGACGACCAGGCCCGCCTGCCGGACGAGCTGCTCGACCATCGTCTCGTCACTCAGCGCAACGCTTCCCGAGGAGCGCAGGAGCGACCGGTAGGACGCCACGACCTCGGCGTGAACGGCTTCCCTGTCGAAACCGGGCGCCTCCCCATCGGAACTCTCGTCGTCGCGCAGCGCCATCCCACACCTCGACACTAGGGAGCAATTCCACCCGCTCACCGGATTCATTCCATTAGCTGCAAAACATGCTTAAAACGCAGATAGTACGAAGTTCTGTGAAGTCCGGCAAGCGATCACTCCGAATGTTCGAATATGTTTCGAAATCGATGCTTATCGGGGCGAGAGATAAAACCGCACATGATCATAAATCATCTGGCCGACTCCGGTGGACCTCACTAGGGTGAGGTCCCATGCCGATCATCACCCCGGAGCGCGCCCGGCTGATGCGCGCCCGGGCGCAGGGACTGGCCGGCGGCGTCAGGGGCGGTGGCGTGCCGGAGGTCATCGGCCGCGTCTTCGCGATCCAGGCCCAGGACGCCGAGGCCGCCGCCCTCGGCCTGCGGGCCCGCGGCACGGGGATCACCCGGCGGGACGTCTCCGCCGCGTACGGCCCCGCTCTCGTCCGCGGCTGGTTCATGCGCGGCACGCTGCACGCGGTGGCGGCGCGCGACGCCCGGTGGCTGCTCGGGCTGCTCGGACCGGTCTTCCTGGCGGCCGGCCGCCGCCGGTACGCCGAGCTCGGCCTGGACGAACGGCTCCAGGAGCGCGCCGAGGACCTGGTCACCGAGGCCGTGGGCACAGACGGGCCGCTCACCCGCGCCGAGCTCACGGCGCGCCTGGCGGGTCTCGGCGTGACCCCGAACGGCCAGGCCGCCTTCCACCTCATCCGCCGCGCCGCGCTGCGCGGGCGGATCTGCCACGGTCCGGACCGCGGGGGGCGAGGCCACGTTCGCCCTCCTCGACGACCTCGTCCCGCCCGGCGGCCCCGAGCCGCCGGCGCGCGAGGCCGCGGCCGAACTGGCCCGCCGGTACCTCGCCGCGCACGCCCCCGCCTCGGCCGAGGACTTCATCACCTGGTCGGGCCTGCCGGCGGGCCTGGCCCGGCAGGGCTGGCACGACCTCGAAGACGTCACCGAGGTCGGAATCGGGGACGGGCTGCACGTCCTGCCCCGGACCCGGCTGGCGGAGCCGGCGGCGCCGGAGCGGGAGGGCCCGCCCGACGTACGGCTGCTGCCCGCCTACGACGGCTACCTCGTGGGCTACCGGAGGAGGGATCTGTCGGTGCCGGCCGCCCACGCCGGGAGCGTGTGGCCCGGCGGCGGCCAGATCCGCCCGGTCGTCCTGGCGGACGGGCTGGCGGTCGCCACCTGGACGCGCCGGGGGCGGGCCGTCGGCGTCACGCCGTTCGCTCCCCTGCCTCCGGAGACCGAGTCCGGGATCACCGGGGAGTCGGCGGACGTCGCGCGCTTCCTGGCCTCCGGGGCGGGCTGAGCCGGAAACCGCCGGACGGGTCGCACCGAATGCCGGGCCGGTTCCGCCTCCGCCATGCCGCCTCCGCCATGCCGCCTTCTCTTTTCCGGCGGGACCAGGAATCCTTTTCCGCGTTTCCGCCGGCCGTATCCGCCACGGGTCGCCGAATGGCCGTGACGGCGACTCCGAGTCATATTGTCTGTCAGGACGCCTTCCCGGGAATGACCGGCCTTTCCCGCGTTCACGGCGCCGGCGTCGTCCGGGCGGGGAACCCGTGACGACTCCGCGCCGGGGGCCGGTCCGGCTCCGTCAGCGGAGCACGACCTCCGCCAGGACGGCCAGGTGCGCCGAGTACTGGGTCAGCATGAAGAGCCGGTACGGCCGCCGCTGGGCCCCGCGGTCCCCGGTGCTCCACCGGCCGACCGAGACGGCGGCCAGGGCCGCGCTCCCGGCGAGGACCAGCGCGGCGGCCGGCACGAGGGCCGGCGCGACGGTCAGAGCGGCGGCCAGGAAGGACCCGCCCACCGTCACGGCCGCGACCGCGATGGCGGACTTGGCCCGGCGCTCGCCCCACAGCAGCGGCAGGGTGCGGCGCCCCGCGGCCCGGTCCCCCTCGACGTCGGACAGGTCCTTGGCGAGCCCGCCGATGCCCATCCACGCCGACATCGCGATCGCGAACACCAGCACGGTTCCGGTGACGGGGCGCCCGCCGCGCCGATGCCCGCCAGGTAGGTGACCAGGCCCGCGCCCACCACGGCGATCTGCACCCCGGCGACGGTGTTCTTCAGCGGGGCGGGGCCGGTCGAGTACGCCCAGCTGAGCACCAGGAGCAGGAGCGCGAGGAGGAAGAACCGCTCCGACAGCGCCGCCGACAGCGACAGGCCGAGGGCGCCGAGCAGGAGGGCCAGCCGCCCCGCGGTGAGCGCGGGCAGGTCGCCGCGGGCGATCGGCCGGGTGGAGCCGTTCGACCGGTCCTCGACGACATCGGCCGCGCCGTTGAGCAGGTAGGCCGACCAGGTCAGCAGGAGCCAGGCCGCCGCCCCCGCCGCCATCACCCCCCAGGAGACGCCCGCCGGCGCGCCGGCTCCGATGAGCGCGCCGGCGAGCAGCCGGAGCTGGAAGATCACCTGGACCGCGGGCCGCGCCTCGGTCCAGGACAGCCGCACCGCCCGGCCGTTGACGGCGGCCGCCGGCCGTACCACTGCGTCGATCTCGTACACGGGATGCGTCATCGCGATGCCTTCGGCTAGGGGGTGCGACGCACTCATCGTTCACGGGTGGCCTCCCGCCGTACATGGCGCAAGGTGTGCACCCCCCTACGACTAAAGTCGTAGACCCCTTGCACCTTGCGGGCAGCGCCCTTGATCAAGGCGTTCACCGTTCCATAGCGTTCCGGTCAGACCCGGTGACCGGGTTCGGAGTGCCTCGGCGGCCCTCCGGGTCCTACGGAAAGGGCGGCTCCCATGCTCACGGATTCCACTCCGGCGGTGACGGTCCACTGCCTGGGCAACTTCCGTCTGGAGATCAACGGCCTGCCGGTGGCCCACTGGCGCGCGGGCAAGGCCCGGGCGCTCTTCCAGTACCTCCTGGTCAACCGCGGCCGGCTGGTCCACCGGGACAGGCTCCACGAGGTGCTCTGGCCCGACAGCGGCGACCGGAGCTCCAGTTCTCTCAAGGTGGCGGTCCACGCCGTCCGCCGCGTGCTGGGGTCGTACCAGGGCGACGACGGGTTCCGGCTGGTCCACCAGGACCACGGCTACATGCTGCAGGCGCGGAGCGCCTGGGTGGACCTGGAGGAGTTCGAGCGGGCCTTCCAGCAGGGCCGCGACCTGTGGGCGGCCAAGGAGCACCGGCGCGCGCTGGAGTGCTTCCGGACCGCCGCCGACCTCTACACCGGCGACTTCCTGACCGGTGAGGCCAGTGACTGGATCAACGAGCAGCGGCAGTGGGCGCAGGGCGTCGCGCTGCGCGCGCTGGCGGTGCTGCGCGCCGACTCCCTGGAGCGGGAGGACTGGCCGGCCGCCATGCACTGGTGCCGCCGCATCATCGCGCTCGACCCCTACCACGAGGACACGTACCAGACGCTGATGATGATGCACGGCGAGCTGGGCGAGCTGGGCCGGGTCATGGACTGGTACGAGCTGTGCCGCCGCCGGCTCCGCAACGACCTCGACACCGAGCCCACGGAGCGCACCGAGCGGATCCTCGCCTCGCTGACCCGCCGCGGGAACCGGTCGCTCACGCCGGTGCCGGCCTGAGCGCCCCGCCCTTTCCCGGACCTTCCCGGCACACCCCTGAAACCCTTTGAATCCTCCTCAGTCAAGCCCTTGTAAAGTTCCGGAGCCCGCGGGAGAAGCGGCGGGATCCACGCGCCCGGCCTCCCACAGAAACGGATCCACGGTATGCCCGTCGACATTCATCCGGACGACGCCCGGCGCCGCCCGCCGCGTGCGCCGCGACCGCGCCGGGCCCGGACCTGGCGG
>NZ_CDRNDK010000381.1:0-6210 GCF_977012225.1 Planomonospora algeriensis
TCCCCGGCGGCCGTCAGCGCGCGCGAGCGCGACCAGAGGAAGGGCACCGCCAGCGCCGCCGCCGCCAGCAGCAGCGCGCAGACCGCGATCCCCGCGGCCAGGGAGGGCACCGGGTTCCCGGCGCGGTGCCAGTCGGTGAGGTTGACCAGGTACGTCGAGACCGGGAGCGAGGCGAGGACGAGGGCGGCCAGCCGTACCCGCCCCAGCCCGCGCCCCCGGCGCAGCAGCAGGAAGGCGGTGGCGTAGAAGACGACCTGGAGCACGGCGAGGGCGGTGAAGAAGGCCCCGCCGATCTCGCGGATCGCCTGGCCGGCCACGTCGGCGTCGTGCAGCTCGGCCCGCGCCGCCGCGGTCCCGCCGGTACGGCCCGCGCTCGCCGTCCAGGGCGTGCCGACCACCGATGGCGGCACCGGGACACCGGTCACGGAGAGCATGGTGGCCGTGATGTCCGGCAGGATCGTGACGTCCTCACGGTGGGTGGAGGCCGCGCCGAGGAACCGGTCCCGGGCCTCGGCCCCGGCGCGCATCAGGGCCACCCGCAGGTGCGGTTGCGCACCGTGGTCGGACAGCCCCGCCAGCAGCACGGTGGTGTCCTCCGGGAGCGCGCTGAGCACCGCGCCGGTCTTGACGTCGGCCCGGCGCAGCGCGTCCGCCCGCTCCTGGGGGGTGAGGGCGTCCTCGACGGCGGGCAGCCGCCCGTCGCCCAGGTAGGGCCGGATCAGGTCGTCCACGTCGACCGCGGCCACCCGGCACGCGGTGAGGGCGCCGCCCGGATCTGGGCGGGGGAGGGCGCGTAGCGGTCCACCTTCCCCGTCCGGTCGGCCAGGGCCAGCGCCGCTCCCGGGCCGACCGCCAGCGTGCAGTCCCCCGCGGCGTGCACGGCCTCGCCGAGGGTCCCGGAGCCGCGCTGCCCGGCGACCTCGATCAGGTAGTCGTAGCCGGGGATGACCGCGCCGCCGCCGTCGGCGGGTTCGGGCACCGGGGGAAGGCCGCAGCCGTAGCCCACGGCGGACCTGATCCCGGCCGAGACCGTCAGCCACGCGTCGTAGGGGCAGGTCACCCGGCCCACCGTCCGGACCGACAGCGAGCCGGCCGCGCTCTGCCCCGCCAGCTGCCACAGGTTGGGCGTGCCCGCGGGGCTGAGGTCGCTCCAGCGCAGGCCGGGCACCCCGATCAGGACCACCCGTTCGTCGGCGGAGGCGGAGGCGACGGTGGCGGTGGCGGTGGCGGTGGCCTGCGCCGCTCCCGGCCACAGCACGCTCAGGAGCAGCGCGAATGCGAGCAGCGTACGGCTCACCGGTGACCTCCCCGGACCCTGCGGCCCTGTTCCCACATCGACTGCTCGCACCGTAGGGGAAGATCCCGCGCCGGTCCATCGAAAGCGGATTTTGCCGAGGGAAGGCCGCCCGTGCGCCCGTCGCCGGAGGGGACGGGCGCACCCGTCAGGGCAGGATCGCCCGGGTGGCCGGGCTCTCGTTGTGCAGCCGGTCCAGGGCGGAGACGAGGTAGGTCCCGCCGCCGGAGACCGGCAGGCTCTGGCGCGCGCCGGAGGCCGCGGGCACGACCGCCACCAGGTTGCGGGCGTCGGCCACGGAGCAGGCGTCCACGCCGCCGGAGGCGACCCGGTAGACCGCGTAGGCGCGGGCCCCTGAGGAGGACTTCCAGGATAGCTCGGCCGCCCGGAGCCTGACGCCGGAGGGCTGGGCCGGAGCCGCGCCGCCCAGGCCCTTGATCAGGGGCATCAGGGCCGGCCGGGCGTAGTGCGCCTTGGCGATCCGGTCCATCGCGCCGAGCGGGTTGGTGCGGACCTGCGTGGCGCTGAAGTAGACGTCGCCGCGGACCTCGGGGTACTTGCGGTTGCGGGTGAGGTGGGCGGGGAGCTCGCCGGGCTTGGTCCAGGCCGGGGTGTCGGTGGCCCCGACGCGGTAGAGGGCCTGGCCGATGTACAGGTGCACGCCGGTGCCCTCGACCTGCTTGGCCCACCACGGCATCAGCACGTCGTAGTCGGCGACCCGGAAGCCGCGCGGCCAGTACAGCTGCGGCATGACGTAGTCGACCGTGCCCTTGCGGATCCAGTGGCGGGCGTCGGCGTAGATGGAGTCGTAGGCGGACATGCCGCTGGTCGCCGACCCGGCCGGATCGTTGGACTTGTTGCGCCAGATGCCGAACGGGCTGATGCCGAACTTCACGTGCCTCTTGGTCGCGTGCACGGCCGCGTCCACCTGGGCGACCAGCTTGTTGACGTTGGCGCGCCGCCAGTCGGCCAGCTTCGCGCCGTTGCCGTACCTGGCGAAGGCGGCGCCGTCCTTGAACTTCGTGCCCGGCCGGGATAGGGGTAGAAGTAGTCGTCGAAGTGCACGCCGTCGACGTCGTAGCGCCGGACCACGTCCTTGATGACGGCGGTGACGTGGTCGCGGACCGCGGGCAGGCCGGGGTTGTAGTAGAGGCGGCCCTCGTGCTTGACGACCCAGTCGGGGTGCACGCGCGCGGGATGGGAGGCCGGCAGCCCGCTCACGTCGGTGTCGTAGGCCGCGCGGTAGGGGTTGAACCAGGCGTGGAACTCCATGCCGCGCTTGTGGGCCTCGTCGATCAGGAAGGGCATCGGGTCCCAGCCCGGGTCCTTGCCCGCCGTACCGGTCAGGAACTTCGACCACGGCTCCAGACCCGACCGGTAGAGCGCGTCGGAGGCCGGGCGGACCTGGAGGAAGACCGCGTTGATCCGGCGCTTGGCCGCGCTGTCGAGGAGCTTGACGTAGTCGGCCTTCTGCCGGGCGACCGCCTGACCGGTGCGCACGGGCCAGTCGATGTTGTTCACCGTGGCGATCCAGATCCCGCGCAGCTGCCGCTTGGGGTATCTGGCGTCGGTACGGCACTGCGCGGCCGCGGTGGTGGCGGTGGCGAGCTCGGAGGCCGCGCCGGGGCGCTCGCGGCCCGCCGCGGTGCGGCGGCCCCGTCCTGGGGCCCGAAGGTGTAGGCGGCACCCAGCGTGGCGGCGGAGAGGGCGGCGGCTGCAAGCAGTGGTCGTCCGGATCGCATGGACACAGTGTGTCATCGGCGGCGCGATGCTCCAGCCGGAAAAAAGAAATCGATTCGTGATGCTTGTGTTATGGGAGTGCTTTTCCGGGAGGCATGAGGCGGACGACCGCGCCTCCCGGAGGACCGGTCAGGCGGTCACCTTGTCGACCAGGTGGGAGGGGAGGGGTTCGTAGCGGAGGAAGGAGCGCCGGAAGGTCCCGGTGCCGTGTGACATCGATCTCAGGTCGATCGCGTAGCGGGTCACCTCCAGCTGCGGGACCTCGGCCCGCACCAGGGTGCGCCCGGTCCCGACCGGCTCGGTGCCCAGGACCCGGCCGCGGCGCGAGGACAGGTCGGACATCACCGCGCCCACGTGCTCGTCGGCGACCAGTACGGCCACCTCGTCGACGGGCTCCAGCAGCAGGGTGGGCACCTTGGCGGCGGCCTCCTTCAGCGCCAGCGCCCCGGCGATCTGGAAGGCCATGTCGGAGGAGTCGACCGAGTGGGACTTGCCGTCGCAGAGCGTGACGCGGATGTCGACCATCGGGTATCCGGCGACCACGCCGCGCTCCATCTGGGTGCGCACGCCCTTCTCCACCGACGGGATGAACTGGCGCGGCACCACCCCGCCGACGATCTTGTCCACGAACTCGAAGCCGGAGCCCGGGGGGAGGGGCTCCACCTCCAGGTGGCAGACGGCGTACTGGCCGTGGCCGCCGGTCTGCTTGACGTTGCGGCCCACCACCCGGCAGCTGCCGCCGAGGGTCTCGCGCAGCGGCACCCGCAGGTCGACCTTCTCCACCACGACCCCGTGGCGCCTGCTCAGCCGGTCCAGCAGGACGTCGGCGTGGGCCTCGCCCATGCACCACAGGACGAGCTGCTTGGTCTCGGGGTTGTTCTCCAGCCGGAGCGTGGGGTCCTCGGCGACGAGGCGGCCGAGGGCCTGGCCGAGCTTGTCGTCGTCGGCCTTGGAGCGGGCCCGGATCGCGACCGGGAGCAGCGGGTCCGGCATCGTCCACGCGGTCATCAGCAGCGGGCGGTCCTTGTCGGACAGGGTGTCGCCGGTCTCGGCGCGGGCCAGCTTGGCCACCGCGACGACGTCGCCCGCGATGCCCTTGGGGGCGGGGCGCTGGTGCTTGCCCAGCGGGCAGGAGAGCGCGCCGAGGCGCTCGTCCACGTCGTGGTCCTCGTGCCCGTGGTCGGCCAGGCCGTGCCCGGAGACGTGCACGGTCGCGTCCGGGCGCAGCGTCCCGGAGAACACGCGCACCAGGCTGATCCGGCCCACGTAGGGGTCGCTGGTGGTCTTGACGACCTCGGCGACCAGGGGGCCGTCGGGGTCGCACGCGATGTCGGCCACCGGCCTGCCGTCGATCGTGGTGATCTCCGGCAGCGGATGCTCCAGCGGGGAGGGGAAGCCCTGCGTGATGAGCTGGAGGACCTCGGCCGCGCCCACGCCGGTCCCGGTGGCCAGGACAGGGTAGAAGCCGCCGCGCGCGACGGCCTTCTCCAGGTCGCCGACGAGGACCTTGACGTCGATCTCCTCGCCGGAGAGGTAGCGGTCCATCAGGGACTCGTCCTCGCTCTCCTGGATGATCCCCTCGATCAGGCCGCCGCGGTACCGGTCGATCTGCTCCTGGTAGTCGGGGCCCGGGGCGTTCTCGGTCCGGGCGCCGGTGGCGTAGTTGTAGAAACGCTGCGTCAGCAGCCCGATCAGGCCGTTCACCTTGCCGTTGGTCACCACCGGCAGGTACAGCGGGGCCACGCCGTCACCGAACGCGTCCTGGCAGGCGGCGAGCGCCTCGGCGAAGTCGGCCCGCTGGTGGTCGATCTTGGTGATGACGACGGCCCGCGGCATGCCGACCGCCGCGCACTCCTCCCACAGCATCCGGGTCAGGCCGTCCACGCCGTCGGTGGCGGAGACGACGAACAGGGCCGCGTCGGCCGCGCGCAGGCCCGCGCGCAGGTCGCCGACGAAGTCGGCGTAACCGGGGGTGTCCAGCAAGTTGATCTTCACGCCGTCGTGGAGCATCGGGGCGAGGGTGAGGTTCACCGAGCGCTGCTGCCGTATCTCGACCTCGTCGAAGTCGCTGACCGTGGTGCCGTCCTCGACCCTGCCGGGCCGCTGGACGGTCCCGGTGGCGACCAGGAGCGATTCGACCAGGGTCGTCTTGCCCGCTCCCGAGTGGCCGACCAGCACGACGTTGCGCACCATGTCCGGCCGGTCGGCCACGGGCGCCCTGCCCGCGGCTCCCGATGCGCCGGTCGATCTCTCCGCCATGTCGCCTCCCGTGTCGCTGCCGAAGGGGGCGGTCGCGCGCGGCCGCACCCTGGGGTCCGCCTCCGCGTCCGGATACCGCCGGGTCCCCGGGGGGCTCAGGGACCCGGCGACCCTCGATGACGCGGTGTGTTCACCAAATACCCATGTGGCGGATATCACAAGAGGGCTCGCCCAATCCGCCCACCGGGCTTCGGATACGCGCCGCCGAGCCCGGTGGCCTACGATCGGAGCGCGATGCTGAAACTTCTGCGCCCCGCCGTCACCCGCGTCCTGACCCCGCTGGGCAGGGCACTCGTCGACCGGGGGGTCGGCCCCAACGCGGTCACCGCGGCCGGCACGCTCGGCACGGTCGCCGCGGCGCTGTTCTTCTACCCGAGGGGCCAGCTCTTCGCGGGCACGATGGTGATCACGTTCTTCGTCTTCGCCGACCTCCTCGACGGGGTCATGGCCAGGATGACCGGATCGGGCAGCACCTGGGGGGCGTTCCTCGACTCGACCCTGGACCGGGTCGGCGACGCCGCGATCTTCTCGGGGCTGGCGGTCTGGCTCGCGCTGAGCGGCCAGCGGGTGCTGGCCGGGGTCGCGTTGTTCTGCCTGGTGGCCGGGGCGCTGGTGTCCTACGTCAAGGCCAGGGCGGAGGGTCTGGGCCTGACCTGCGACGTCGGCCTGGCCGAGCGGCCCGAGCGGCTGGTGGTGGGCCTGGTCGCGGCCGGCCTGTCCGGCCTCGGCGTGCCGTACGTCCTGGCCGCGGGGCTCTGGCTGCTCGCCGCGGCCAGCGCGGTGACGGTCGGCCAGCGACTGGTCCACGTCCGCCGCCAGGCCGTCCCCCTCCCGCCCCAGACCCTCCGCTGATCGGAGAGCGATGACCGACAAGCCGTCCCCCCCCACGGCGTCCGAGGCGCCCGCCGCGTCCCCCG